>CAMATN010000039.1 GCA_945861155.1 Rhizobium sp. Q54 | reverse complement strand
GGCCATGTAGGACAAGCCGCTGACCTCGCGACACAGGCGCTTGCCCTCTTCGAACGCGGCGAAGGCCTCCTCGTAGCGGCCCATCCGGTCGAGCAACCGGCCTTTTTCCAGCAATTCGTTGGCGCCGAGCCCGCCGTCGCGGTTATTCGCGGCGGCGGTTTCGAGGGTCTGCAGGGCCTGCGAATAGGAGCGGTTGCGACCGTGGACGACGGCGCGGGCGAGGAGGACGCTGGGATTATTGGGCGCCACATTCTCGGCCCGGTCGAGCAATTCGGCGGCGGCGTCGAGTTCGCGGTCTGCTTCCTCGAGCCGCGCCCATCCCAACAAGGTCTGCAATACCTCCGGCGACCCGGCAACCGACTCCTCGTAAAGCGCGCGCGCCTCGGCCATGCGCCCCTGGTTTTTCAGGTTCCACGCCAGGTTGGCGATCAGGATCGGGTCGCGAGCGCGGGTCAGCTCGAGCGCCTTGCGGTAATGATATTCGCCGATCTGAGGCCGGTTGGCCTCGGTCATGACCATGCCCATCAGATAATGCGATTGCGGGTTCTCGGGGGCGATGCGCACCGCGTTGCGCGCATGGATCTCCGCTTCGAGAATGGCGCCCTTGTTGAACAAGGCGAGCGCCAGGTGGTTGATCGCCCAGAACGTATTGGGATGCAGCGCGACGATGCGGTGCAGCAGCACGCCCGCGGCACGCTCCGCGCCGGCCGCATGGCGGATCTGATAGAGCAGCGTCAGCGCGTCGAGCTGGGTCGGGGCCAGTTCGAGGGCGTCGAGGCAGAGCCGCTCGGCCTCGGCGAGCGCACCTTGACGGTGCAATTCGACGGCGCGCTCGATCACCGGAAAGAGGGGCCGGCTGGCCTCGGGCGGCGGCACCAGAGACAGGTCCATCGCGCAGCATCGCGCCGCGCGCAACCCGCTGCCGCAGGCACACAGGCGCTGGTCGATCATCATCGGCGCGCAGAACTCTCCGCGGAATTCGAGCCCTCAAAGAGACGAAAAGGGCCGGCGGCGTCAACTCCCTAGCGCGAAGGCGACCGCCATCGGGCCTTCGCGGCGTGCGAGGAAGGCTTGGAGGCGCGTTGCATGCTCGTCCCGCTCGACGAACCCGAGCAGCTCCAAGTAATGCCGGCAAACATCACGCAGTAATTGGCGGTGCCCTGGCCGAGATGGCAGCCGCGCGGCGTCAGCGTAAAACCGAGGCGGGTCCAGCCCATCCGCGCGCGTTCAAGATCGCGCACCCCGATGACGACATGGTCGATCCCCGCGAGGCCGTTGCGCATCGCCCAATCCTCCGCCCCCATCCCTGCGCAACCGGGCGCGCTCCTTACGAGAGCAGCATACCGGCCGCGATGCGGCGAATTCGGCTAGGGCATGCCGTCGCGGTGCATCGCGGCCAGCACCGCCATCGCGGCGCGGGTCGCCGAGCCGTCCTCGCCTTCGGCGCGGCGCGTGGTTTCGACCAGCTGGGCCTGCAGCCAGTAAGCCTCGCTCCGCTCGCCGTATTGCCACAACATCGCGGCGAGATTGCCCAAGGCCGTCAGCGTGTCGTTATCGGTTTCGCCGAACACGCGGTGCAACGTCTCGATCGCCCGTTCGAGGACGGCGCGGGCGCCGCCGAAATCGCCTTGCGCCGCGACCGTGCCGGCCAGATTGTTGAGGGCGCGCATCGTATCCCGCCCGGTCTCGCCCCACGCCGCCGGCGCCAGCGCGACGATGTGCTCCTGCAACCGGCGCGCTTCGTCGAGATCGCCCTGCGCGCCCAATGTCGTTGCCAGCTTGCCGAGCGCCTTCAGCGTGTCGCCATGGGCCTCGCCCAGCGCCCGGCGGCGCGAATCGACGACGTGTTCCTCGATAGCGCGGACGTCGTCCAGCCGGCCGCGCGCCCACAGCATCTCGGCGACATCGAGCATCGCGGCGAGCGTGTCCGGATGCTCGGCGCCCAGGCGGCCGCGCAATTCGTCGACGCGGACGCGCTCTTCGGCGAGGGTTGGGGGCCCGTTCATCCTCTCAGCTTGCCGCCGAACGCTGTCCGGAACAAGGTCGTGATGTCGGTGGGCGCAATCTTGTCGCCAGCCGACCGATCCGCTATCAAATTGTCATAGTCGCGTGCTAAGGCGGAAGCGATGATCAACGGAAGGCCTTTCGGTGGCGACCCCGCTCGATAGCTGTCCGGCGCTGGTGCTCAACGCAGATTTTCGCCCGCTCAGCTATTTCCCGCTGTCGCTGTGGTCGTGGCAGGACGCGGTCAAGGCCGTGTTCCTCGACCGCGTCACGATCGTCGATCATTACGATGCCTATGTGCGCAGCCCCTCTTTCGAGATGCGCCTGCCGAGCGTGATCGCGCTCAAGGAATACGTCCAGGTGTCGCGGCACCCGGCTTTCACGCGCTTCAACGTGTTCCTGCGCGACCGTTTCAGCTGCCAGTATTGCGCGCGGCCCTTTCCCTCGCACGAGCTGACATTCGATCACGTGGCGCCGCGCTCGCGCGGCGGCACGACCGTATGGACCAACGTCGTCACCGCCTGCGGCGGCTGCAATCTGCTGAAGGGCAACCGTTTGCCACAGCACAGCGGCATGTATCCGCGCCAGCGCCCGGTCCAGCCGACGACCTTTATGCTGCAGCAGAACGGCCGGGCGTTTCCGCCCAATTATCTGCACGAAAGCTGGCGGGATTATCTCTACTGGGATACCGAACTCGACCCGTCGTAGAGAGAGCCCATACCGCACTCACCTAAGTCGTCATGGCCGGGCTTGTCCCGGCCATCCACGTCTAATTGCGGTCGGCCAAAACGTGGATGCCCGGCACAAGGCCGGGCATGACGTGTCGGGTGAAAGCTGCTCGGGCGCCCCGTCAATGCGTCACAAGGCGGCGCTCGATCACCGCGGCCTTGATCGCCTTTTGCAGCTTCTCGAAGGCGCGCACCTCGATCTGGCGTACCCGCTCGCGCGAGATGCCGTATTGCTGCGACAGATCCTCAAGCGTCGTCGGGTTTTCCTTGAGCCGACGCTCGGTCAGGATATGACGCTCGCGGTCGTTGAGGTGAGTCATCGCCTTTTCCAGCAGATCGCGCCGGAGCCCCAATTCCTGGCGTTCGCCGAGCGTGGTTTCCTGGCTCTCGCTCTCGTCGACCAGCCAATCCTGCCACTCGCCCTCGCTGTCGCTGCGCAACGGCGCATTCAGCGAATGGTCGGGGCTGGCGAGCCGACGGTTCATGCTGACGACATCGGCCTCGGGAACATCGAGTTCGGTCGCGATCTTTTTCAGGTTCTCGGGCGACAGATCGCCCTCTTCGACCGCCTGCAGCTGGCCCTTGAGCTTGCGCAGATTGAAGAACAGCTTTTTCTGCGCCGCGGTCGTGCCCATCTTAACGAGCGACCATGAATGCAGGATATATTCCTGGATCGCGGCGCGGATCCACCACATCGCATAGGTCGCGAGGCGAAAGCCGCGATCGGGATCGAACCGCTTGACCGCCTGCATCATGCCGACATTGCCCTCGGAGATCAGCTCCGACAGCGGCAGACCATAGCCGCGGTAGCCCATCGCGATCTTGGCGACGAGACGCAGATGGCTGGTCACCAGCCGATGCGCCGCCTCGGAGTCCTGAGCCTCCTTCCAGCGCTTGGCGAGCGTGTATTCCTCGTTCGGCTCCAGCATCGGAAACTTGCGGATCTCCTGCAGATACCGCGTCAGGTTTCCTTCGCCGGACAGGGACGGGACCGAAAGCGTGGCCATTGATTAAATCTGACTCCGATGGATGCCGTGATTGGCGAACGCCGCAAACCGGCGAGCGATCCCATGAACGATTGCGAGGCGATTGCCCGGCGATCTCCCGGCGCGCCGCACAGGCAATACGCCCTACCCAAAAACATACTCAAACGGTCGGGTTTTGTCCAGTTTAAAGTAGCTCTAAATTGGCAATAAGCGCCGCCATATCGGCCGGCAACGCGCTCTCGAAACGCAGAAGCTCGCCGGTGGCCGGGTGGGTGAAGCCGAGCAGCCTTGCATGCAGCGCCTGCCGCGGAAAATCGGCGACCGCGGCCCCGGCAGCCCCGGCGCGCGCGACCGCACGGCCGGCGCGAGTGCCGTAGGCCGGGTCGCCGATCAGCGGATGGCCGATATGCGCCATATGCACACGGATCTGATGGGTCCGGCCGGTCAGCAAGCGGCACTCGACCAGCGCCGCCGCGCCGCCGATGCCGGCGCCGGCGCCGGCGCCGAACCGGCGTTCGACGCGATAGCGGGTGACCGCCGGCTTGCCGCGTCCCTTCGCGACGACCGCCATCTTCTTGCGGTTGACGGCGCTGCGGCCGATATTGCCGGCGATCTCGCCGCTCACGGGTAGCGGCGTCCCCCAGCACAGCGCGCTGTAGGCGCGCTCGACATCGCGCCGCGCGAAATCGTGGGACAGTGCGCGATGCACCGCGTCGGTCTTGGCGGCGACGAGGAGGCCGCTCGTGTCCTTGTCGAGGCGATGGACGATGCCGGGCCGCCGCACCCCGCCTATCCCAGCGAGGCTTGGGCCGCAATGCGCGAGGAGGGCGTTAACGAGGGTGCCTTCGGGATTGCCGGGAGCGGGATGAACCACCATGCCGACCGGCTTGTCGATCACGATCAGATGCGAATCCTCAAAGCGGATGTCGAGCGGGATCGGCTGCGCCGCGGGCGCCGCGTCGTCCGGCTCGGGCAGCATGACGACAATGCGGGCGCCCGAGCCGGCGCGTTGCGCCGGGTCGCGCAGGACCGTGCCGCCGCGCGCGATATGGCCGGCGAGGATCAGCTGCTTGAGGCGGGTGCGCGACAATTCCGGCAGCTGGCGCTGCAACGCGCGGTCGAGGCGCAATTTGTTGTCTTCGGGCGGGATCTCGATCTCGACGCTGACGCCGGTCGGCATCTAGCTAATCCCGAGGCGGGCGGCGACGCGAGGCCGCGACGGGCGCGCCCGCAATGAAACGCACCATAGAGGGGCAGGTATTCCGATGCGCTCGCTGAAGGTGCTGGTCGTCGTGATGGGGGTCATGCTCGTCGCCGGGTTTGCAACCCTCGTCGTGATGATCGCCGGTCGTGTCGCACAGCGACAGCCCGCGGCGCTGTCGTCGCAACCCTTTGCCGCGGGCCCGGTCGAGTTGCCGGCCGGCGCGCGCATCGGGACGATCGGCGTCGGCGCCGACCGGCTTATCCTCGAACTTGCCCTGCCCGACGGCAATCGGGAACTGGTGATCATCGATCTGGCCTCGGGCCGGCGGCTCGGCGCGATCCCGCTGCACACCGCGCGGTAGGCCGACGCAGCTAGCGGGCGAACAAGTATCGCGCAAGGCCGCTCGGTTGATGATCGCATGGCACTCCATCACCAGTTATCGCGACCGCCGCGCTCGCAGGTCCTGCGACGCGAGCTTTGCGATTGGTGGGCCCAGATCGCAGATGTTTCCCCTTGCAATCCCGCGGCGTGCGCGTATCTATCGGCCCGTTGACGCACTCGCACGTGCCTATGGCCCATGGTGGTTATGCAACGACGTAACGCGTCCTTTTTGGCAGTCCGGCCGCCCCCTCTTACGTGGTGGGGCCGGTCCCGAGAGGGAACTCGATATGGTTGCAGTCCCGACGAGGGCCGTCGCGCCCTGCCCTGACGCCGTTCTGCGCGGCACCCGCTTGCGCGGGCGAGGTGGCCGCACCATCGATCCCAGTAGTTTAAGCTAGCCCCCGAAACGCTGCGGCCGGCCTAGTCACCGGACCCATCGGCGCTTTCTTTCGTCTGCGATTCGGCGCGATTCGGGTCGCGGGCGGTCCTTCGCCGCAAGGCAGAGCGATCGGCATTGCCGAATCGCGCTTTCAGAACCGGCTGGTTTAGCCGCTTTTGGAAAGGTACCGGGCTATGAACAACAAGATTGCGCGTTTCCTCGCTGAAAATTCGCCGGAGACCCCGTGCCTCGTCGTCGATCTCGATCTGATCGCCGAGACCTACGATGTGCTGTGCCGCTATTTGTCGGTCGCCAGCGTCTATTACGCGGTCAAGGCCAACCCGGCGCCCGAGATCGTCGCGATGCTGGCGCGCAAGGGCTCGAATTTCGATGTCGCCAGCCCCGCCGAAATCGCGCTGTGCCTCGATAACGGCGCGCCGGCCGAGCGGCTCTCGTTCGGCAACACGATCAAGAAGGAGAAGGATATCGCCTTCGCCCATGACAGGGGCGTGCGGCTCTTTGCCTTCGACAGCGCGGGCGAACTCGAAAAACTGGCGCGCAAGGCGCCCGGCGCGCGCGTCTTCTGCCGCATCCTCGTGTCATGCGAGGGGGCGGACTGGCCGTTGTCGCGCAAATTCGGCTGCACGCCGGAAATGGCGATCAACCTCTTGCACAAGGCGCGCGACCTCGGGCTCGACCCCTATGGCGTGTCGTTCCATGTCGGCTCGCAGCAGACCGATCTGGGGCAATGGGACCACGCGGTCGGCGCGGTCGCGCAGATGTTTACGCTGCTCGCCGAGACCGACATCAATCTGCGGATGGTCAATATCGGCGGCGGATTCCCGGCGCAATACCGCGGCTCGATCGCCTCGATCGAACAATACGCGCAAGCGGTGACCGCCGCGCTGAGCCGCCATTTCGGCAATCGCCTGCCCGAGATCATCGTCGAGCCGGGGCGCTCCCTGGTCGGCGACGCCGGCCTGATACAGAGCGAGGTCATCCTGATTTCCGACAAAGGCGATGGCGGCGACAAGCGCTGGGTCTATCTCGATGTCGGCAAGTTCAACGGGCTTGCCGAGACGATGGACGAAAGCATCAAATACCGCATCGAGGCGCCGGGGCGCTCTGGGGCGCCGCGCCCGGTAATCATCGCCGGGCCGACCTGCGACAGCGCCGACATCCTTTACGAGCGCACCGAATACCGGCTGCCGGGAGATCTCGAAGTCGGCGACAAGGTTGAGATCCTATCGACCGGCGCCTACACGGCGAGCTATGCCTCGGTCGGGTTCAACGGCTTCCCGCCGCTGCGCACCTATTGCATCTGACGGCCGCGTCGGCCGGCGTCGAGGTTGATGTGAGCCGATGAAGGGCACAATCCTCGGCTTCGATCCCGACACCAATACCGGTGCGCTGACCGGGCATGACGGCATCCGTTATGATTTTGTCAGGCTCGAATGGCGCGGCGCGGCGGCCCCGCCCCCTGGCGCCGCGGTCGATTTCATCGCGCAGGGGTCGCAGGCGATACAGGTTTACCCGGTGAGGGCCGCGCACGACCCGGGCGAGGGCGAGACCCCAAAGCTCGTCTACATTCTCTATCTCGTGAGTCTGGCCGTCGGGGTCACCGCGATCGTTGGGGTGATCGTCGCTTATGTGAACCGGGCGGACGCGCCGGAATGGGTCAAGACCCATTACCGCTTCCAGATCCGCACCTTCTGGATCGGCCTCCTCTATGGGCTGGTCAGCCTGATCACGATGTTGATCCTGATCGGTTTCCTGTTCGGTCTATTTACCCTGGTGTGGTGGATCGTCCGCAGCGCGAAGGGATTGCAGTGCCTATCGCGCAGCGAGGCTTACGACAGTAGCGCGACCTGCCGTGCGGTATCAGCAGGTACACATCGGGGGAAACCACAGATAGAATTGCCCCGGCGAAACGCGGGGGGCGCGCATGAAGGGGAATGTTATCGGCTTTGATGCCGACGCCAATTCCGGAGCGATCAGCGGCTATGACGGCAAGCGCTACGATTTCGCGGCGCTCGACTGGCACGGCGCCAAGCGGCCAAGCCACGGCGACCTGATCGATTTCGTGCCCCAAGGCCAGCAGGCCACGCAAATCTACCTGATCGAACCGGAATTTGTCAGGCCGAGCCTCGCCCATTTTTACTTTTCGCCGAGCGGGCGGATCAGCCGGTCGCAATACTGGCTGCACTATATCCTGCCCGTGTTCGTCATTAGTGTGATTTTGAGCGTGATCTCCGGCATTGCACAAGTAAACGACAATCAGGGAATCGCCATAACCTTCAATTTCTTGTATGGTCTTTTCAGCCTGCTGACGCTGTGGCCCGGCATCGCGGTCCTGATCAAACGTATCCACGACAGAGACAAATCCGGGTGGCTGGTGCTGCTGCCGATCGTGCCGGTTGTTCTGATGATCATTGCCGCTATTGCGGGCATCGCCGGGGGTTCGATTTACGAATCATGGGTCGTTATCGTGACCCTCGCGGTCGTGCTTGTCGCAATAGCGATCTGGTTTTTCGTCGAATTCGGCTGCATGCGCGGGACGATCGGCGCAAACCGGTACGGCCCCGACCCGGTTGACGAGCGCTGATTCGCCGGCACCGGGACGGCTGCTACAGCCGCCCCGGCCCTCGCTTTGAATTGAGGATCAGCGCCGGCGCGGCCGGTCAGGAATTGTCGCCGCCGCCTCCGAAATCGCCGCCGCCGCCGAAGTCGCCGCCGCTGTAATCGCCGCCGCCGCCATAATCGCCACCGGAATCGGCGCCGCCGCCGGAATATCCGGCATCGCCACCACCGCCGTAGTCGCCGCCGGTGCTGTTGTCACTGTACCGGCTGCTGCTGACGCTCTCGCCGAGCCCTTGATTGGCGCCGCCGCCGCCGCTGTAGAGGCTGTTGGCATAGCCATGCCCGAACATCGAGGAGATGCCTTGAAACAACAAGGCGCCGCCGGCTACTCCCGCCGCGGTCGCGGCCGCCGAACGGAGAAATCCGCCGCCACCGCCGCCCATGAAGCCGCCTCCTTGCTGCGCCTGTGCCTGCTGCCCCGGTGCTTGCTGCCCCTGGCCTTGCTGTCCCTGGCCCTGCTGGCCATAGCCCGGCTGCTGGGCATAGCCGGGGCCGGCGGTCGGCTGCGACGATGCGACTCGCGGCCCACGATTCCACGGCCCGACATTTTGCGCCGGAGCCGGCGGCGGGGTTTCGCGCTGCCCGAACAAGCTGCCCAGAAAGCTGGTGCCCGAGGATCTAGCCGCGTTGGCCTCCTCGAGTTGCCGCTCCAATTCGACGATGCGGTTCTGCGCCTGATGCAGGGTCAAATCCTGGATCACGACGGTTTGCACGAGGTAATAGGGCGAGTCCGGCTGTTCGGCGATCGCCCGGCGGATCAGCGCGTCGGCTTCCGGATCTTTAGCCTGCGCCGCGCCCGCGGTGCTTCTCAGCCGGCCCAGCAGCGTCGTGATCAGATCGCGTTCCTCGGGGGTCATGGTCACCTTCCAGCAAGGGGACAGTCAGCTTCCGATGAAGCCGCCGGCGTCGCACGAAAAATGCGCGTCGCGCTAGATGTGGGGAGGGGCCACCGGCGATTTCAATGAGCGGGACCGACGAGCCCATCAATGAGCGGTCTGGCGAGCGGCGACCGGGATCGCCGGGATCAGGCGGGCGGCCCGGTCGTGCCGATCGACAAAAACTTGTGCCGGCGTTCCGCCCGCAAGCTGTCGCCATCACGCGCGAGCAGCGGCCGCAGCGCCTCGCCGAGCGCCTCGCCGAGCGCGGCGATGGCCTCCTGCGGCATACGGTGGGCGCCGCCCAACGGCTCGGGCACGATCCGGTCGATGACCCCGAGACGCAGCAGATCCTGCGCCGTCAGGCGCAACGCCTCGGCCGCATCCTGGGTATGCGCGGCATCGCGCCACAGAATCGAGGCGCAGCCCTCGGGCGAAATCACCGAATAGATCGCATGCTCCAGCATCAGCACGGCATTGCCGGCGGCGAGCGCGATCGCACCACCGGACCCGCCTTCGCCGATGATCGCCGCGATCAGCGGCACCTTGATGTCGAGACAGGTCTGGATCGCGCCGGCGATCGCCTCGCTCTGGCCGCGCGCCTCGGCATCGACCCCGGGATAGGCCCCGGTGGTGTCGATAAAGCTCAGCACCGGCAGCCCGAAGCGCTCGGCGAGCCGCATCAGCCGCCGCGCCTTGCGGTAGCCCTCCGGGCGCGCCATGCCGAAATTGTGCTTGAGCCGAGCCTCGGTATCGGCGCCCTTTTCGGTGCCGAGCACCAGGACGCTATGCCCCTGGAACCGCCCGATGCCGCCGATCACCGCGTGATCCTCGGCAAACGCCCGGTCGCCGGCGAGCGGCACGAACTCGGTGATCAACGCGGCGATATAATCGGAGCAATGCGGCCGCTCGGGATGGCGGGCAACGAGCACCTTCTGCCACGCCGTCAGCCGCGCATAATTCTGGCGCAGCAGCCGGTGGACCTGGGTTTCGAGCCGGCCGACCTCCTCGGCGATGTTGAGTCCACTGTCGTTCGAAAGGTGGCGCAGTTCCTCGATCTTGCCCTCAAGCTCGGCGATCGGCCGTTCGAAATCGAGAAAATGGCGCATCAGCTTTCCAGCCGCGGCTATTTTCGTCGCGCCAGGGGGTGCGCGGTCTCGACCAGCCGGCGCAGCCGCTCGGTTTGCACATGGGTATAGATCTGGGTCGTCGCGATATCGGCGTGTCCAAGCATTTGCTGCACGCTGCGCAGATCGGCGCCGTGATCGAGCAGGTGGCTGGCGAAGGCGTGGCGCAACACATGGGGCGACAGGCGCGCCGGGTCCAGCCCCGCCGCCACCGCCAACTCCTTGAGCAGCTGCCCGCAGCGCTGCCGGGTAAGATGTCCGTCCGCGCCGCGCGACGGGAACAGCCACCGCGCCATCTTCGGATCCGCCGTTTTGGGATCGCCGCCCGGCAAAAATCGGTCGCGGCAGGCGAGATAGACGCCCAGACCCTGTCGCGATGGCTCGCTCAGCGGCACGATGCGCTCCTTGCCTCCCTTGCCGCGCACCAGCAGGAAGCGCGGATCGCGGCGGGCTGCCGCCAGCGGCAGGGTGACCAGCTCGGAGACGCGCAGACCGGTCGCGTAGAGCAATTCGACGATGCAGCGCAGCCGCGCGCCCTCGTCGCCGGGCACGGAAACGGCCGCCGCGATCAGCCGCCCGATCTCGCTTTCGCTGAGGATCTTCGGCAACGGACGGCCGAGCCGCGGAGCGTCGAGTCCGGCCGTCGGATCGTCGCTGCGCGACCCGTCGCCCACCAGAAAACGATAGAACTGGCGCATCGCCGACAGCCGCCGGGCGAGCGTGCGCGGCGCCAGATGTCGGGTCGCCAGGGTCGCGAGATAGTCGTGCAGCGCTGCCGCATCGGCGTCTTCGAGCGCGGTTCCCCGCGCGGCGAGAAATCCGGCCAAGGCGGCAAGATCGTTGCGGTAGGCCGCCAGCGTCAGCCGCGCCGCGCCGCGTTCGGCTGCCAACATCTCCAGAAACGCCTCAAGCCGGCGCGACACGACAGCGGTTTCTCCCACCACAAGCGGCGGTCCGTCATTTCGGGAAACGGGCATCGGGCAGCACCTTCTCGACCGGCCTCGACGGCGCCGAAAAATCCCCGAACGCCAGGAACAGGCAGCCGCCGAGGACAGCCAGCCCGAAGACGATCGCCAGGACGATTCCCACCCGCACCATGCCGCGACTCGCAATCCCGTGAACGCATCGGCTCGCCCTGGCCGCCAAGTCGCCCACCGGGCCCCCACCGGGGCGCCGATTGAGGCAATTGACGAACCGGCCGCGCATCATGCTAGTACCCTTCCAACGCGCCGCGCGGAAGGGCGGCGAGGAATCCGAGGCGCGCCGTGAACCTCCAGACCAGTCAAACCGCCGCGACAGCGGGGCGGGGGCAGGCTTTCGTCCCCGGCCGCACGATCGTCCTCGTCGGGCTGATGGGCGCCGGCAAGACCAAGATCGGGCGCCGGCTGGCGGCGCGCCTCAATTTGCCGTTTTTCGATTCGGACAACGAGATCGAAGCCGCGGCCGGCGAGACCATCGAGGAGATTTTTCGCCATCGCGGCGAATCGGTGTTTCGCGACGGCGAGCGCCGGGTCATTGCGCGGCTGCTGACCCGGCCGGTTCATGTGATGGCGACCGGCGGCGGCGCGTTCATCGATCCGGCGACGCGAGGAGCGATCCTGCGCCGGGGGGTGTCGGTATGGCTGCGCGCCGATCTTGATGTGCTGCTGGCGCGGGTGGCGCGGCGCAACAACCGGCCCCTGCTGCAGGAGCGCGACCCGCGCGCCGTGCTCGCCGAACTGATCGACCGGCGACACCCGATCTATGCCGAGGCCGATCTGGTCATCGACAGCGGCGAGGGCCCGGCGGAACAGACCGCAACCCGCGTCATTGCCGCGCTCGCCGGCTGCGCGCGGGCATTGCAGGCCCCCGATGAGGGTCCCGATTCGATCCAGGGAGCCTCCTCCCCTGCGGAGAGCGAGAGATGAGCGAGACGAACCCTACCGAGACGTTGCGCGTCGAATTGGGCAACCGCGGCTATGACATCCTGGTCGGCCCCGGGCTGATCGGGCGGGCCGGCGCGGCGATCCTGCCGCTGCTGCGACGGCGTCAGGCGGTCATCGTCACCGACGAGAACGTCGCCCGACATCATCTGGCGGCGCTGCGCGAGAGTTTGGCCGAGCACGGGATCGGTACGCACACGATCGTGCTGCCGCCGGGCGAGGGCACCAAGGACTTCGCTCATTTTGGCCGGCTGATCGACGACATCCTGGCTTGCGGCATCGAGCGGGGCACGATGCTGGTCGCGCTGGGGGGCGGCGTCGTCGGCGACATCACCGGGTTTGCCGCGGCGAGTGTGCTGCGCGGCATCGATTTCGTACAGATCCCGACGACCTTGCTGGCCCAGGTCGACAGCTCCGTAGGCGGCAAGACCGCGATCAACACGCCAGCCGGCAAGAATTTGGTCGGCGCCTTTTACCAGCCGCGTCTCGTCCTTGCCGACACCGGCAGCCTCGCGACCTTGCCGCGCCGCGAAACGCGCGCCGGCTATGGCGAAATCGTCAAATACGGGCTGATCCGCGATGCCGATTTCTTCGATTGGCTCGAAGCAGAGGGCCGGAACGTGTGCGATCTCGAACCGGCGGCGCTGACCCGCGCGGTCATGGTCAGCTGCCGGATGAAGGCGGCGATCGTCGCCGCCGACGAGCGCGAAACCGGCGATCGCGCCCTATTGAATTTCGGCCACACCTTCGGCCATGCGCTCGAGGCCGAGACCGGGTTCGGCGACCGGCTGCTGCACGGCGAGGCGGTGGCGCTCGGCATGATGCTGGCGTTCGATTTCGCGGTACGACTCGGCCTCGCCTCGGGGCAGGACGCGCATCGCCTCCGGCATCACCTCGTCGATGCCGGATTGCCAACCACCCTCGCGGAGATCGGCCTCGCCGAGGACGCCGAAACGGCCGGCCGGCTGCTGATGCACATGCGGAAGGACAAGAAGGTGCGCGACGGCGCGATCACGTTGATCCTGCCGCGCCGTATCGGCGATTGCTTTGAGATGCGTGACGCGCCAGTCGACGAGTTACGGGCGTTCCTGGCAGCGACCTAATCAGTGACGCCGTGGGATAGCGGCGGCCCGCGGGCGCGGACGCGGCTTCGGCTTCACGGCAGGCAGCGCCGCGGCGCGGTAGAAATCGACAAGGTAGACCCGAATCGCCGCCGTAAGGCTCGACGCCGTGCGCTCGCGATCAATCCCGGTGACGAGGTCGTGCACCGTTACTTGCTGACGCAGCGCGACGTCGTGCAGCGCCTCCCACATGACGGGCTCGAGGCGAACGCTGGTGCGGCGGCCCCCGACCACGACATTGTGGATCACCAGTGAGGACGGAGAGCTTTGATCGTTGCGGCGGAGTGGCCGCGGCAATACCTGGACCATGGTCCGCAGTCTATCCGGTTCACGGCATAATTCAACTATGACTTGTTTATATCCGTATATAACGGATATCAGGTTGCATACTATCGTAGGGCACGCGAGAATAACGAAGCGATCACCTAGAATCTTCCCCGGGGGCAAGCGTCGTCAACGACAGCGCATGAATTCGCGTAGCCAGCTCGTCAGCGAGGGTCTCGTAAACCAGGCGTTGCCGCGCCACCCGGCTCAACCCTTGAAAAACCGGGGAAATAACGGTCACGGCGAAATGGGTTTCGCCTTCTGGGCTGGCCCCGGCGTGGCCGGCGTGGCGATGCGATTCGTCGATGATATCGAGCCGGAGCGGCGCGAATTTTTCACTGAGTTTCCGGCGAACCGTCTCGGCTACGCTCATGACATGGCTGCCCCGCGTTTTACGCCGCCGGGCTGCAAACGCGCCGCCGCGGCGAGAAATCCGGCGAGATCGTCGACGAGATGGTGAATGTAATCGCTGTTGGCCTCGGCCGCCGCCCAGTCAAGCTCGTTGCGCATCCAGGCGGTTGTCATGCCGAGTTCGGCGGCGGGGGCGAGGTTTCGGGCGATGTCCTCGACCATCAGAGCGCGTCGCGGGTCGACCGCGTGCCGCAGCAGCAACAAGCGATAGCCGGCGAGGCTCGGCTTCGGGTCGAACTCCGCGGCGGCGATATCGACAATGCCGCTGAATGACGGGCTGAGGCCGAGATGGTCGAGCAGACGCTCGGCGTGCCGCACCGACCCGTTGGTGTGGACGATCTTGCGCCCCTCAAGCTGGCCGAACGCGGCGACCAGCGCCGGGTCCGGCGGCACGCAGGACAGATCGATGTCGTGCACGAAGGCGAGAAATTCGTGCGGGTCGATGTTGTTGACACTCATCAGCCCGCGCAATGTCGTGCCGTGCTCGCGGAAATAATCGCGCCGCAGCTCCGCCGCGCCGTCCGGCGACAGATCGAGACGATCGCAGATATATTCGGTCATGCGCCGCTGGACCTGGTCGAACAAGCGACATGATTCCGGGTAGAGCGTGTTGTCGAGATCGAAGATCCAGGTCTCGACCGCCCCCAACGGGCAACGTTCGCGCCGGGTGGTGTAGGCCATGGCTGTTCCCTCGCGCGCTCTCAGCTGGCGCGGATCAGCGTGCCCGCGCCCTCGGTAAAGAGTTCGAGCAGGATCGCATGCGGCACCCTGCCGTCGACAATGACCGCGGCCTCGACGCCGCCCTCGACTGCCGCGAGGCAGGTCTCGACCTTGGGGATCATGCCGCCCGAGATCGTGCCGTCGGCGATCAGCCGGCGCGCGTCGCCTGCGGTCAATTCGGCGATCAGGCGCTTCTCGGCATCGAGAACCCCCGGCACATCGGTCAACAGCAGGAAACGCTTCGCCCGGACCGCGGCGGCGACCGCCCCGGCCACCGTATCGGCGTTGATATTGTAGGTCTCGCCGTCGGCGCCGACCCCGATCGGTGCGATGACCGGGATGATGTCCGATTGGCGGAAGGTGGCGAGCACGCGATCGTCGATCCGTTCGGGCTCGCCGACAAACCCGAGATCGCCGTTCCGGGTCAATTTGCGCGCGAGGATCAGCCCGCCATCCTTGCCGGTCAGCCCGACCGCGCAGCCGCCCGCCGCGTTGATCGCGGCGACGAGCTGCTTGTTGATCGTGCCGGCGAGAACCATCTCGACGACTTCCATCGTCTCGCGGTCGGTGACCCGCAGCCCATTGACAGACCGGCTCTTGATGCCGAGCCGGGCCAGCATCTGGCCGATTTGCGGGCCGCCGCCATGCACGACGATCGGGTTGATGCCGACCTGCTTCAACAAGACGATGTCGCGCGCGAACGGGTCGCCCCCGGCGGCGCCGGTCATCGCATGACCGCCATACTTGACCAGGACGGTCTGCCCGGAATAGCGGCGCAGATAGGGCAATGCCTCGCCCAGCACCGCGGCTTTCAAAGCCGGGTCGGCGAGGGTCGCGGCGGACGGGGTAATACGGGGTTCGGAGCGGATCATCGGCGGGCACTCTATCGCGGTTGCCGGGGCGTTGCCACTGCGGCCCGGCGAACATTTCGGTCGATCTTCCGGGGGACCCCCTGGGCGACAGCGGCGCGCGGCGCCTCCGCCTCGGCAAAGCCGGCCAGGGTCGCGCGCAACGCGGCGATGCCCTGCCCCTTGTCGGCGCTGGTCAGATGGATCTCGGGATGCGCCGCGCTGTGCCGCGCGAGTTCGGCGGCAACGCTTTCGGCCGCTTCGGCGCGCGCCGCCGGGCCGAGCCTGTCCACCTTGGTCAGCACGAGCTGAAACGACAGCCCGGCGGCATCGCACATCCGCATGACCGGCTGGTCCGGGTCCTTCAGGCCATGCCGCGAATCGATCAAGAGGCAGACCCGCCGCAGCCGCGCGCTCGCGCGAAGGTAGTGCTGCACCAGTTCGGTCCAGGATTTGACGGCGCCTTTGGACGCTTGGGCATAGCCATAACCCGGCAGATCGACCAGCATCAACCGCCCGTCGAGCGCGAAAAAATTGATCTGGCGCGTCCGGCCCGGGGTGATCGAAATGCGCGCCAGCATGCGCCGCCCGGTCAGCGCGTTGATCAGGCTCGACTTGCCGACATTGGAGCGGCCAAAAAAGGCAATCTCGGGCAGATCCGCGTTCGGCAGCGCCGCCGGGTCGGCGGCGCCCGCGACAAAGCGGCACTCGCGCGCGAACAGCAGCCGCCCGGCTTCGAGCTGCTCCGGCTCGAAAGCGCGCGGCGGAAACAGATCGGCATCGGCGTCCGGCCCGGTCAGGCTGCGCCCGCGCGACGCATGATCGTCCATTGCTGGGCGATGCTGAGCAGGTTGTTCCATGCCCAATAGATCACGAGCCCGGCCGGAAACGCCGCCAGCATGTAGGTGAAGACGATCGGCAGCATCATGAACATCCGCGCCTGCATCGGGTCGAGCGGCTGCGGGTTGAGCTTCTGCTGCAGGTACATCGTGACGCCCATGATCAGCGGCCAGGCGCCGATCATCAGCAGATCCGGCGGGGTGAACGATAAAAGACCGAACAAATTGACGACAGAGGTCGGGTCGGGCGCCGACAGATCGTGGATCCAGCCGAAAAACGGCGCGTGCCGCATCTCGATCGTAACAAACAGCACCTTGTAGAGCGCGAAGAATACCGGGATCTGTATGACGATCGGCAGACAGCCGGCCAGCGGGTTGGCGCCGACCTTTTTGTACATCGCCATGATTTCCTGCTGCTGGCGCGGCTTGTCGTCGGGAAAGCGCTCGCGGATCTTGACCATCTCGGGCTGCAACAGCTTCATCTTGCTCATCGCCTGGTACGATTTGTTGGCGAGAGGAAAGAAAAAGATCTTGATGATCAGGGTCAGCAGCAGGATCGCCAGCCCGAAATTACCGAGCAGCCCGTAGAAATACTGGAGGGCCATGAAGATCGGTTTGGTCAGGAAATAGAACCAGCCGAAATCGATCGCCAAATCGAAATGCGGGATGCCTGAGGCGGCATAGGCGTCGAGCAGGTTGACTTCCTTGGCGCCGGCGAAAAAGCGGATCGAATTGGCCGCCGTGCCGTCTGCCGGCACCGTCACCGCCGGGCCGAGAAAATCGGCTTGATAGCGGTCGATCCCGGCGTCGACCCGGTGGGTGAAGCGGGTCTTGACCGCCTCGTCCTGCGGCAGAACGAGGGCCGCCAACCAATATTTGTCGGCAAAGCCGAGCCACCCGCCGGTCGAATTGTATTCGACCGGTTTGGCCGGATCGAGCGAGCTGTAGCCGATCTCGCGCAGCGCGCCGCCCAGATAGCCGATCAGGCCCTCATGCAGGATGAAAAACCCGCCGACCTGCGGCGTGCCGGTGCGGCTGATCAGCCCGTAGGGCGACAGACTCACCGGGGCGGCGCCGGCGTTGCGCACCGCGTCGCGCTGCAGGAACATATAGTTTTCGTCGATCGAGACCGTGCGCGTGAAGGCGAGCCCGGCGCCGTTGTCCCAGCTGAGCGTGACCGACGAATTGGGGGTCAGCGGTCCGCCCGATGCGGTCCACTGCGTGTCCGGCCCCGGCACTTTTATCCCAGCGGTGGTGGCCACCCAGCCGAATTCGGCGAAGTAAGGTTCCTTGGTCCCGCCGGGCCATAGCAGCACGACTTCGGGGCTCTTCGGATCGGGCTTCTCGTGGTAGCGGGCCAGGGTCAGATCGTCGATCCGGCCGCCGGTCAGAGCGATCGAGCCGTGCAGACGCGGCGTGTTGATCCGCACGCGGGCGCGATCGGCAATCACCGCCTCGCGCGTCGCGACGGCGGGCGCCGCAGCCGTGCCCGGAGCGGTACCCGGCCCGGGGGCGATCGAACCGGGGGCGATCGAACCGGGGGCGATCGAACCGGGGGCGGTGGCGCCGGGGACCGTTGTCGACGAATTGGTCTGGCCCGGCGCCGGGGGCGGAACCGTCGGGTGGAATTTCTCGAGCAGAAACTGAAACCCGATCAGAATGCCGACCGAGAGCACGATCGCGAGCAGGAGATTGCGCTGTTCCATTGCGGACCGGGTTCAGCCTCTTGGATCGATCGGGACCGGGTCATAACCGCCGCCCCCCCACGGATGGCAGCGCAGCAGCCGCCGAACGCCCAACCACGACCCGCGCCACGGCCCATGCCGCTCGACCGCCTCGGCGGCGTAATGCGAACAGCTCGGGTAATAGCGGCAGGAGGGCGGCAATATCGGCGCCACAAACAGCTGATAGGCTCGGATCACGCCCCGCAGCGCCAGACCCAGCATGCGCCTCGCGCCGCTTTCACCGGTCATCTCCACCCTCCGCGACCCGGCCCGACCGGGGTTCGCCGCCTCCTCGGTCGCCTGTCGGATCGGCCTGCCGGTACATTTGCCGCTCGCCTTGCCGGGCGATCTGGCGCAGCGCCGTCTCGAGATCGCCGACCAGCTCGGGATAGGTCCGCTCGCCGGTCCCCGCGCGGGCGACCAGCACGTAATCGGTTCCCGGCCGCCCGGCGCGCGCCAGCACCTCGGCCGCAGCCGCCCGCAGGCGCCGTTTGGCCCGGTTGCGGATTACCGCGTTGCCGACCTTGCGGCTCGCGGTAAAGCCGACCCGCACCAATTCGCCGCCCGCTGTCCCCGCAGGACACGGCGCCGCCTGCAGCATGACGCCCGGCCGTACCGCCCGGCGGCGACCTGCGGCAACGCGGAGGAAATCGGCGCGGACCTTGAGCCTCACAAGCCCATGCGCCATCGATATCCCAAGCGACGATATAGTGGCGCGACGATAGAACTTGATCCCGGGGTTGACGCGGCAGCCTCACGCAGCAGCGCGCCCATCCAATTGGCTCAGAATGAAGACGAGGTCGCGCGCGGGTCAGGCCGATAGGCGCTTACGGCCCTTCGCGCGGCGCGCTGCGAGAACGCGGCGACCGCCCGGAGTAGCCATGCGCGCACGAAAGCCGTGGCGGCGCTTGCGGATAAGCCTGCTCGGCTGGTAAGTGCGCTTCACGGCACCCTCTCCAACGGGTAACTGCCCAGGTTGAGCGGAGGCCGCTATATAGGGGAGCGATCCCGGCGAGTCAACGAGCGCCAGGGTCGGCCATAGGTGGCGGCCGAGGTTTCGCCGACGGTCGGGCTGGCCAGGCCGCGGGCAGGACGGGAGCATAGATCGGTGAGCGAGGACACGATTGCAGCTGCGGCCGACGCCACCGCGCGGCGCTGGACGGCGCCCGCCGAAGGCACGATCCGGGCCGGCACCGAGGCGCACAAGACCGCCTTCTGCCGGATGCTGCTCGACACGCACAACCCGTACCGGCCGGCGGTGATCGACTGGCCAGCGCTCGACGCCGAGGCGCGCGACCGGCTCGTCGCGCTGCCGATCTGGGACATCGCGGTGCAGACCGAGGGCAAGGCCAGCACGCGGGTCATCGGTTATGCCGATCGGATTTCCGACGGATTACTGCGCGAGGCGGTGCTGCTCAACGGGTTCGAGGAGGGCCGCCACAAGCAGGTCCTCTCGCATTTGGTCGCGGCCTATCGCATCCGGCTCGCGCCCGAGCCGCCGTACCCCGTGCCGCGCCACCCGGAATGGGCCTTCATGGTCACCGGCTTCAGCGAGTGCATCGACAGTTTTTTCGCGTTCGGCCTGTTCGCGCTGGCCAGGCAGTCGCGGTTTTTCCCGCCGGAACTGGTCGAGAGCTTCGAGCCGATCATGCAGGAAGAGGCCCGGCACATCCTCTTTTTTGTCAATTGGGCGGCGTGGCATCGCCGCAACCTCGCCTGGTGGCGCCGGCCGTGGTTCTGCTGCACGGTCGCCGCGGTCTGGGTCTTTCTGGTGTACGAGCGCATCGGTCTCGCCCGCGGCGTCGGCGCGGCGCGCGACGACAACCCGCAGGACAACAATTTCACCCTGACCGGCAGCAAGGCGGTGGCCGATATCGACCTGGCGCTTGCCGCCCTCCTTGATTTGTGCCTGGCGGAGAACGAGCGGCGGATGGCGGGCTACGATGCGCGCCTCTTGCGCCCCCAGGTGATGCCGCGGCTGATGCGTTTCGCGCGCCGGTTTCTGCGCACCCGCCCGCCGCAACAATGAAGATTCTGACGATCGCCGCCGCCATTGTCGGGATGGCGGTTATGGTTGGGCTCGTCTTTTATTTCGGGGCCGGCGCGGTGCTGCGCTCGCTGCTGGCCGTCGGCATCACCGGCTTTGCCGCGATCTGCGCGATGCAACTCGCTCTGACCGCGGTGATGGGTCTCGCCTGGCGAGCATTGCTGCCTGGGGTTTCGACCGGCGCGGTGATCTGGGCGCGGCTGGTTCGCGATTCGGTCGCCGAGGCGCTGCCGCTGCCGCAGGTCGGCGGCTACGTGCTCGGAGCCCGCGCGCTGGCATTGGCGGGCGTTTCCGGCACCCTTGCCGCCGCGAGTACGATCGTCGATGTGACGCTCGAATTCGTCGCGCAGCTGCCCTACACGGCGCTCGGGCTGGCGTTGCTCGTGTGGCTGCAGCCGGATACGCCGGTGGCGGCGCCGGTGCTGCTGGGTCTGGCGGTCGCCGGCGTCGCGGCGGCGGCGTTCGTCCTGGTGCAGCGCCGCGGCTTCAACTATGTCGACCGCATCGCCGGCATCCTCGGAGTGGGCTGGGCCGAGCGCAGCGCCGCCGGAGCGGCGGCCTTGCATGCGACGCTGCTCGACATCTATCGCGGGCGACTCGGTCTGTGGGTCAGCTTCGCGCTGCATTTCGTCTGCTGGATCGCGAGCGCCGGGCAGGTGTGGCTGGCATGGTGGCTCGCCGGGTCGCCGCTCTCGTTCGGCGCGGTGCTGGCGATCGAAAGCGTGATGTACGCGATCCGCACGGCGGCGTTTGTCGTGCCGCAGGCGGTCGGCGTTCAAGAGGGCGCCTATATCCTGCTAGGCGCCGGCTTTGGGCTGACGCCCGACATGTCGCTGGCTCTGTCGTTCCTGAAGCGCGGCCGCGACTTCGCACTCGGCCTGCCGACGATCGCGATCTGGCAGGGGATCGAAAGCCGCCGGCTGTGGCGCCGCCGTGCCGGCCCCACGCCCCGAATCGGCGAGGCGGCGGCGCCGGTCAGCGACCGTGCGGCGCCACCGCGCGATTGATCGACGGTTCTCTACGCGCCGGCCTTCAGGGTTACTCGACCAGCGCTTCCTCTTTCGGCTCGGCGGGGGTTGCCGGCGGGCGCGAACGGAACACAAAGGTGAGTTTGTCGGCCTCCTTGTCGACCGACACGGTGACGACGCCGCCTTTGGCCAGCTTGCCGAACAGCAATTCCTCGGCAAGCGGCTTCTTGATGTGCTCCTGGATGATGCGCGCGAGCGGGCGGGCGCCAAAGAGCGGGTCGTAGCCTTTGACCGCGAGCCAGTCGCGGGCACCGGCGTCGAGCTCGATCGTGACATCGCGATCGGCGAGCTGTTCCTCGAGCTGCAGCACGAACTTGCCGACCACCCGACCGATCGTCTCCGGGGCCAGCGCCGCGAACGAGATCGTCGCGTCGAGCCGGTTGCGGAATTCGGGCGTGAACATCCGGTTGATCGCCTCCTGGTCGTCGCCCTCGCGGATGCCGCTGCCGAAGCCGATCGCCGCCTTCGCGAGGTCGGACGCCCCGGCATTGGTCGTCATGATCAGGATGACGTTGCGGAAATCGACGTTCTTGCCGTTGTGGTCGGTCAACTTCCCGTAATCCATGACCTGCAACAGGATGTTGAACAGGTCCGGATGGGCCTTCTCGATCTCGTCGAGCAGCAGGACGCTGTGCGGGTGCTGGTCGATCGCGTCGGTCAGGAGGCCGCCCTGGTCGAAGCCGACATACCCCGGCGGCGCGCCGATCAGCCGCGATACGGTGTGCCGCTCCATGTACTCCGACATATCGAAGCGGGTGATCTCGATGCCCATCGTGCGCGCCAGCTGGCGTGCGACCTCGGTCTTGCCGACCCCGGTCGGACCGGAAAACAAATACGAGCCGATCGGCTTTTCGGCGTCACGCAGCCCGGCGCGAGCGAGCTTGATCGCCGAGACCAGCGCCCCGATCGCCGGGTCCTGGCCGAACACCATCGTCTTCAGGTCGCGGTCGAGGTTCTTCAGCACCTCGCGGTCGTCGCGCGACACGCTCTTCGGCGGAATGCGCGCCATTGTCGCGATGCAGGCCTCGACCTCCTTGGCGGTGATCGTCTTGCGCCGCTTGTTTTCCGGCACCAGCATCTGGGCCGCGCCGGTCTCGTCGATCACGTCGATCGCCTTGTCGGGCAATTTGCGGTCGCCGATATAGCGGTGCGACAGCTCGACCGCGGCCTTGATCGCGTCGGCGGTATAGCGGACCTTGTGGTGGCGCTCGTAATAGGGTTTCAGGCCGCGCAGGATCTTGATCGAATCCTCGATCGAGGGTTCGTTGACGTCGATCTTCTGGAAGCGGCGGACCAGCGCCCGGTCCTTCTCGAAATAATTGCGGTATTCCTTGTAGGTGGTCGAGCCGATGCAGCGGATCGCGCCACCGGCCAGCGCCGGCTTCAACAGGTTCGAGGCATCCATCGCCCCACCCGATGTCGCGCCGGCGCCGATCACGGTGTGGATCTCGTCGATGAACAGGATCGCGCCGGGCTGCGCTTCGAGTTCGGACAAGACCGCCTTCAGCCGCTCCTCGAAATCGCCGCGGTAGCGCGTGCCGGCCAAGAGCGCCCCCATATCGAGCGCGAAGATCGTCGCGTTGAGCAATACCTCGGGCACCTCGCGCCCGACGATGCGGCGCGCCAGCCCCTCGGCGATCGCGGTCTTGCCGACCCCGGGATCACCGACATAAAGCGGGTTGTTCTTCGAGCGCCGGCACAGGATCTGGATGGTCCGATCGACCTCGGCCTCGCGCCCGATCAGCGGGTCGATCTTGCCGCCTTTCGCCTTCTTGTTGAGGTTGACGCAATAGGCGTCGAGCGCGTCGTGGCTGCGCTTCTGGCCTTTCTCGCCGCGCTCCTCCTCCTCGGCCCCCTGGACCCGGCGGGTCTCGGAGCGGCCAGGCGCCTTGGCGATGCCGTGCGAGATGTAGTTGACCGCGTCGAAGCGGGTCATGTCCTGCTCCTGCAGGAAATAGACCGCGTGGCTCTCGCGCTCGGCGAACATCGCGACCAGCACGTTGGCGCCGGTCACCTCCTCGCGCCCCGAGGACTGGACATGGATCGCGGCGCGCTGCAGCACGCGCTGAAAACTCGCGGTCGGCTTCGCATCCTCGCTGTGGTTCGATACGAGATTGGTTAGCTCGTTATCGACATAGGTCAGCACCTCGCGGCGCAGCCGGTCGAGATCGACGCTGCAGGCGCGCAGCACCGCGATGGCATCCTGATCCTCGGTCAGCGCGAGGAGCAGATGCTCGAGCGTCGCGTATTCGTGCCGCCGCTCATTGGCGTGGGCCAAGGCCCGATGCAGTGACTTTTCGAGATTGCGTGAGAGCACGGTCGCGCCCTTCCCTGCCGATGAGTGACTAGGCTAGTCTTTCTCTAACGTGCATTGCAGCGGATGTTGGTGCTTCCGGGCAAAATCCATCACCTGCGTCACTTTTGTCTCGGCGACTTCGTAAGTGAAGACGCCGCAGATACCGACCCCACGGCGATGCACGTGCATCATGATGCGGGTCGCTTCCTGGCGATTCTTGCTGAAAAACCGTTCGAGAATGTGCACGACGAACTCCATCGGCGTGTAGTCGTCGTTCAGCATTAGGACCTTGTACATTGATGGCTTTTTCGTCTTCGGCTTCGCCTTGACGATAACGCCGGTCCCGGGTCCTTCCTCGCCGCGTTTTCCGTTGTCGCTCATGTCTGTCCGAGCCATGGCCCGAGCATCGGCCGGGCTGATGGCGATGCTCGCCCCTCATGATATTGGCTTTGCCCGCCCGCGGAAAAGCCCCTTGCGGGCGGATTGCCCGTTCGACGGCGCATGTCCGCCGCGCGCGCGCTCATTCGCTGCGATAGGGACGGCGCAACAGGCCGTCGATCATCATATCAATTGGCATCCCGCGATGCAGCACCGCATCGACCGCATCGGCGATCGGCATCTCGACCGAGAGGCGCCGGGCGAGCGCGGCGACCGCCGCCGCCGTCGCGACCCCTTCGACGACGGCGCGGGTTTCGGCAAACGTCTCGGCGAGGTCGGCGCCGCGGCCAAGCGCCACTCCCAGCCGATGATTGCGCGACTGCGCCGCGGTGCAGGTCAGCACCAGATCCCCAAGGCCCGACAGCCCGCGGAAGGTTTCCGCGTCGGCGCCCTTGGCGAGGCCGAGGCGGATCATCTCGGCGAGGCCGCGGGTGATCAGGGCGGCCCGCGCGTTGTCGCCCATGCC
Source organism: Rhizobium sp. Q54 (assembly GCA_945861155.1). GTDB lineage: Bacteria > Pseudomonadota > Alphaproteobacteria > ATCC43930 > CGMCC-115725 > DATARH01. Next base: position 12,568 of record CAMATN010000039.1, on the reverse strand, counting down.
GCGCCCCTCGACGACCCCACAAGCGATCGCCAGCACGTTTTTGACCGCGCCGCCGATCTCGACGCCGAGCGTATCCTGCGACAGATAGGGCCGGAACCGGGCCGTGCCGAGCGCCGCCACCAGGTCGCGGGCGAGGGCGGCATCGCGGCTGGCAATCGTCACCGCGGTCGGCAGCCCCCGCGCCACCTCGGCCGCAAGGCTTGGGCCCGACAACACGGCGAGCGGGGATTCGGGGACAACCGCGCCGGCCACCTCCGACATCGTCCGCAACGACCCGGTCTCGATCCCCTTCGCGCACAGCAGCAGCGGCAATCCCGCCGGCAACAACGGCGCCAGAAATTCGAGAACGCCGCCCAAATATTGCGCCGGAACGACGATCAGCGCGGCCTCGGCGCCGGCAATCGCGACGGCGGCATCGGTCGTCGCCGCGACCGCTGGAGCGAGCGCGATACCGGGCAGAAACAGCGGATTTTGATGACGCTCGTTGATCGCATCGACCACCGCGGGGTCGCGCGCCCACAGCATGACCCGAGCCCCGGCGCGGTCGGCGACGGAGGCTAGCGCGGTGCCCCAGGCGCCGCCGCCGATAACGGCCAGCCGCTTCACGAGGCTCGCGCTTTCTCGGCGACTGCGGCCACGGCGCTATCGAGCGGCCAACGCGGGCGGACCGGGGCATCCAGCCCGTCGACCAGACCGAGCCGGAGCCGTTCGAGCCCGGCCCAGGCGATCATCGCACCATTGTCGGTGCACAGCTCGGGCGGCGGCGCGACAAAAGCGAGGCCGTTCGACGCGGCCAGCCCAGCCAAGTGCTCGCGCAACCGCCGATTGGCGGCCACCCCGCCGGCCGCGACGAGGCTCCTGCCCGCGGGATAATGCCGGCGAAACCACGCCAGCGCATTCGCGGTGCGGTCGATCAGCGTGTCGCAGATCGCGAGTTCGATCGCCGCGGCGAGATCGGCAACTTGCGGAGGCCCGAACGGACCGGCATCGATGATGGTCTGCCGCACCGCCGTTTTCAGCCCGGAAAATGAAAAATCGCAGCCGCTGCGCCCCTTGAGCGGCCGCGGCAGTGCAAAGCGGCGGGGATTGCCGCCGTGCGCCGCGCGCTCGATGGCCGGGCCTCCCGGATAGCCCAGCCCCAACAGCTTGGCGGATTTGTCGAACGCTTCCCCCGCCGCGTCATCGCGGCTGGCGCCGAGCTGGCGATAGTTTCCCACTCCGGCGCACACGAGTAGCTGGGTGTGGCCGCCCGACACCAGCAGCAGCAGATAGGGAAATTCGATGCCGGGCGACAGCCGCGCGGCCAGCGCGTGCGCTTCGAGATGATTGACCGCGATATACGGTTTTCGCGCCGCCCAAGCCAGGCCCTTCGCCGCCATCGAGCCGACGATCAACCCGCCAATCAGCCCCGGTCCGGCGGCGGCGGCGATCCCGTCGAGCCGGTCGATCGTGATTTCCGCCTCGTCGAGGGCGCGGCGGACGAGCCCGTCAATATGGTCGAGATGCGCTCGCGCCGCGATTTCCGGCACGACGCCGCCATAGGGCGCGTGCTCGGCGAGTTGCGAATGGATCAGATTGGCTTGGATCAGCGGGTGGGGCCGGTCGCCGACCACCGCGACCGCGGTCTCGTCACAGCTGGTCTCGATGCCGAGGACGGTCAGACCGCCGAGCGGATCGCGCCTGTTCACGTCCCCTCGGTCACTTTCCCTCGGTCACTTTCCCTCAGCGGCGGCCTCGTAGGTCTTCAGGGTCTTGTCGCTGGCTGCCTCGATCTCGTGCAGCTTGACCCCGTAACCCCATAGCGCGGAGGCATAGCGCAATACCGAGCGGCAGGTCTTCTCGTCGAGCAGCACGCCGTCATGGACGTAATGGGCCAGAACCAGACAGCGGTCGCCGGTCAGATCGACATCGACCACCTGCACGTCGGGTTCGCGCCGCGACAGATCGTATTGCTTCGACAGCGCGCTGCGGATGCGCCGATAGCCGAGCTCGTCATGGATCGCATCGACCCGGAGCGAGGGCTTGCTGGCGTCGTCGGCGATCTGGAACAAGCGGAATTTGCGGATAACCGCCGGGCTCAGATATTGCAGGATGAAACTCTCGTCGCGGTAATTTGCCCACGCGTCGCGCAACACGCCGAACGGGTCGCCGCACCCGGCGATATCGGGAAAGAACTCGCGGTCCTCGCCGGTCGGTTTCTCGCAGATGCGCTGTATGTCGCTCATCATCGCAAAGCCGAGCGCATAGGGGTTGAGCCCGCTGAACCGCGGGTCGTCGAAACCGGGCTGGAACACGACGCTCGAATGCGAGTGCAGGAATTCGAGCATCGACCCTTCGGTCACCAGCCCCTTGTCGTGCAGCCGGTTCATGATCTCGTAATGGACGAAGGTCGCGCAGCCTTCGTTCATCATCTGCAACTGTTTCTGCGGGTAGAAATACTGCGAGACGTTGCGGACGATGCGGATCAATTCGCGCTGCCAATCGGCGAGCCGCGGCGCGCGCTTTTCGATGAAATAGAGCAGGTTCTCCTCGGGCAAGCCAAGTTTCCGGCTGGCTTCCTCGTCCTCCTTCTCCGTGTCGTCGAGATCGCCGGCTTCCTTGCCGGCGTTAGGCACCGTCCGCCACAGATCGTTGAAGGTCGCCTCCTCGTAGGCGTTGCGGCTTTCGGCGCGCTGGCGCTCCTCGGCGAGGTTGGGGCGCGAGCGGTGCGCGTAGCGGTTGACGCCATGCTCCTTCAGCGCGTGGGCGGCGTCGAGGATTCGTTCGACGGCCTCGAAACCGAACTTCTCCTCGCATTTGGAAACATAGTCGCGGGCAAAGCTCAGATAGTCGAGGATGCCGCCGGCATCGGTCCACTGCCGGAACAGATAATTGTTCTTGAAGAAATGGTTGTGGCCGAACGCCGCGTGCGCCAGCACCAGCGTCTGCATGGTCATGGAATTTTCTTCCATGATGTAGCAGATGCACGGGTTGGAGTTGATGACGATCTCGTAGGCGAGCCCCTGGAGGCCCTTGCGGTACAGCGTCTCGTGATAGGCGAAGCGCTTGCCGAAGCTCCAGTGCCGGTACATCAGCGGCAGGCCGACCGAGGCATAGGCGTCGAGCATCTGCTCGGAGGTGATGACCTCGATCTGCACGGGGTAGATGTCGAGCCCGAGTTCGTCGAATGCGATCCGCTCGATCGCCTCGTAGACCCGACGCAACGAGCCGTAATCCCAATTGGAGCCAGTGAATAGCGGCATCTCTGCTCTGAGCTGCGCCGCGTCGAGACCGGTGTTAGGCACGCACGCCCCCTTTGGCAAACAATTCGTGGAACACCGAGAAGATCTGTGCCGGGTCGCCGACCCGGCGCATCGCGAAATGCGCGTGCGCTGGCGCCACTTCGCTGTAGGCGCGCCACAGATCGCTGTCGCGCGACAGCCCGGTCAGGCTCCCGCCCATGCCGTCACCAACCTCAACGTAAGCGAAATACTGGCACAGCGGAAGCACGTCGCCGCCGAGCAGCGCCACGCAGCGGCCGCTATCGGCGCCATAATTGTCGCCGTCCGAGGCCTGCGCCCCATAGATGTTCCAGCGATCCGTCGGATAGCGCGCCCGGGCGATCTCAAGCATTTTTTCGAGCGCCGTCGACACAACCGTGCCACCGGTTTCGCGGCTGTAGAAGAACGTTTCCTCGTCGACCTCCTCGGCCGTGCTGGTATGCCGGATGAAGACGACGTCGACATGGCGGTAGCGTCTGATCAGGAACACGTGCAGCAGCATGAAGAACCGCTTGGCGAGGTCCTTCATGGCTTCGGTCATCGAGCCCGACACGTCCATCAGACAGAACATGACCGCCTCGGTGTTCGGCCGCGGCACGCGATCGAAGCGCCGATAGCGAACGTCGATCGGATCGATGTAGGGAATGATCTTGCTGCGCCGCTCCAGGCGTTCGAGTTCCCGGGTCAGGCGCGCGACCTCGTCGTCCTGGCCGGCGGCGAGCGCTTCTTCGAGGGCCTGCCGCAACGCCGCGATTTCGGACAGCTTCGGCCGGTGAAGCGCGATGCGGCGGCCCATGCTGTTGCGCAGCGTGCGCGGGATGCTGAGATTGGACGGGTTTCCGGTGACGGCATAGCCGGCGCGCTGCAGATCGACCGCGACCGTGTCCTTGAGGCTCTTTTTGATCAAATCGGGAAGTTCGAGGTCCTCGAAGAACATGTCGAGGAACTCTTCCTTCGACAGCGTGAACTCGAACGAATCATCACCGCTGCCGTCGGGGCTGCCTTCCGAGCCGCCGCGCCCCTCGCCGCCTTGCGGCCGCGGGATCTCGTCGCCCCGGATATACTCTTTGTTGCCGGGGACGACGTGATCGGTTTTACCGGTGCGCCGGTTGTGGTGAAAGATCGGCTCGGATATCCCGCGCGTCGGGATCGCGACCTTTTCGCCGTGCCCGATATCGGCGACCTTGCGCTTGCGCAGCGCCTCCTGGACCGCCGACTTGACCTCGACGCGGGCGCGCCCGAGGAAACGCTGGCGGTTGCTAAGGCTCTTGCCTTTCGGGTTGGGCCGGCGATCGACAATGTTCATCGAGCTACCTCCGAGGCAGTGAGCGCGCCTAGCCGGCTTTGTTGACGCGCATGTACCACTCGACCAGGCGGCGGACCTGGCGCTCGGTATAGCCGCGCTCGACCATCCGCTCGACGAAATCGGCGTGCTTCTTCTCGGTATCGGTATCCTTCTTACTGCCAAAGCTGATCACCGGCAACAGGTCCTCGACCTGGCTGAACATGCGCCGCTCGATGACTTCGCGCAGCTTTTCGTACGACGTCCAGGACGGGTTGCGTCCGCTATTGGCGGCCCGCGCGCGCAACGCGAACTTGACCACCTCGTTGCGGAAATCCTTCGGATTGGCGATTCCCGCCGGCTTTTCGATCTTGGACAGCTCCTGGTTCAGGATTTCCCGGTTCATCAGCTGGCCGGTATCGGAATCCTTGTAGTCCTGATCCTCGATCCACGCATCGGCATAGGCTACGTAGCGGTCGAACAGGTTCTGGCCGTAATCGGAATAGGATTCGAGATAGGCCTTCTGGATTTCGTGCCCGATGAATTCGGCGTAGCGCGGGGCCAGTTCGGCCTTGATGAAGTTGAGATACTTCTTCTCGGTTTCCTCGGGGAACTGCTCGCGCCAGATCGCCTGTTCGAGCACGTACATCAGGTGGACCGGGTCGGCCGCGATCTCCTGCGTGTCGAAATTGAACGTGCCAGACAGCACCTTGAAGGCGAACCGGGTCGAAATCCCGTCCATCCCCTCATCGACCCCGGCGCCGTCGCGGTATTCCTGCGCCGATTTGGCCCGCGGGTCGGTATCTTTCAGGCTTTCGCCGTCATACACCCGCATTTTCGAATACAGGTTTGAGTTCTCGTGCGCCTTCAGACGCGACAGCACGCAAAAGCGCGACAGGAGATCGAGAGTCGACGGCGCACACGACGAGGCCGCCAGCTCGCTGTTCTGCAGCAGCTTCTCATAGATCTTGCGCTCCTCGGTTGAGCGCAGGCAATACGGCACCTTGATAACCGAGATTCGGTCGATGAAGGCTTCGTTATTCTTGTTATTCTTAAAACTTTGCCATTCGGATTCGTTCGAGTGTGCCAGGATGATGCCCTGAAACGGCACGCCGCCGATATTCTCGGTGCCGGCGTAATTGCCTTCCTGCGTCGCGGTCAACAGCGGATGCAGCATCTTGATCGGCGCCTTGAACATCTCGACGAATTCCATCAGCCCCTGGGTCGTGCGGTTGAGCCCGCCCGAGAAGGAATAGGCGTCGGGATCGTTCTGGCTGAAGCTCTCGAGCTTGCGGATGTCGACCTTGCCGACGAGGCTGGCCACGTCCTGGTTGTTTTCATCGCCGGGCTCGGTCTTCGCGACGCAGATCTGCTTCAACCGCGACGGCGTCAGCCGGATCACCGAGAATTTGGTGATGTCGCCGCCGAATTCGTCGAGGCGCTTGACCGCCCAGGGCGATATGAGGCCGGTCAGGCGGCGCCGCGGGATGCCGTAGCGCTTTTCGAGTTCGGACCCCAGCGTGATCGGATCGAACAGCCCGAGCGGGCTTTCGAACACCGGGCTGATCTCCTCGCCGGCCTTCAGCACGTAGACCGGTTCCTTTTCCATCAGCAGCTTCAGCCGCTCGGCCAGGGACGATTTGCCGCCGCCGACCGGACCGAGCAAATAGAGCACCTGCTTGCGCTCTTCGAGGCCCTGCGCGGCATGCCGGAAGAAGCCGACGATCCGCTCGATCGTCTCCTCCATGCCGTAGAAATCCTCAAAGGCCGGGTAGACCTTCATCGTGCGGTTCATGAAGATCCGGCCGAGGCGCGGATCCTGGCTGGTATCGACCATGATCGGCTCGCCGATCGCCTTCAGCAGCCGCTCCGCCGCGCCCGCGTAGTAACTCGGGTCGTCCGAGCAGGCCCGCAGATAGTCCTCCAGCGAGTATCCAACCTCGCGCCGATTCTCGTAAAGACGCGCGTGAAGTCCGAAGATGCCATCGTCGAATCGCATTTGGTTCACCTCAATCGACTGACTGTCGACCGCAATTGCTTCGACCGTTCACTCAATAAACGACCGTCAGCGAAGAAAATTCAACCGCTCGTGACCGGCGACAAATTTGTGCCGCCGATCGCGGGCTACGTCCCTGCCCGGTCGTTCCCGTACGATCCGCGGCTCCGGCCATTGCAGCCGCTTCAATCCCGGCTGCGCAGACGCAATCCATATGCCAGAACTTTATCGCTGCTTTAGGATCGATGCGGACAACCTTGGCGTGGCCAAGCCGCGCCCAAATTGTGTGCGCAACCCCAAAATTGCGAGCCAGCGATAAATCGGAAACCAACAACATCTTGTGGCCTCCTGATAGGAAGTTCGCAGTATATATGAGGCTGCCGCCAATCCCAAACCAAATTCTGATCAGCTGCGCGCGGGGGTCAGCGCGATCTCAACTTGCTCCCCGACGCAATCGCGGCGTTTCGTCGCAACGCTTGACGGACGCGCCAGACAGCTGTGCGATGGATTCGCCGCGGTTGGGTCGGGATCGCCAACCCCGACCGCCATCGTCCTTGCGCGCCTAGGGATCCTCGTTCGCGTACAAATCCCCGGGCGAATCCCCGGGCCGGGCCAATCCAGCGACCAGCGAGGACCGCGCGCTTTGCGTAGAGCGCTCGTGCTCCCGCCAATTTCCGGCGATCGCTTCGGCGAGTTCGGCCGCGAGACAGGCATACCCGCGATCGGTCATGTGCAGCCCGTCGGGGCCGATCATCTGCGCCGGCTCGGGCTGAAGCTGCCAATGGCGCATGATCTCGAACCGGCGAAAGAGGCCGACATGGCTGCGCTCGGCCGCTTGCGCGATCAACCGTTGCATCGTCGCGGCGGCTGGCCGGCCGATCACGCGTGGCGCAAATTGCATGTCCATCAGCACGACATCGCTGGCCCGCTGCTGAACCATCGCGACGCCGCGACGGATAGATTCGTCATCGGCTGCCAGATCGTCGCGGCGTAAGACGGCATTGGTGCCGATCTGCCAGATCACCAGATCCGGCCGCTCGGCGAGCACGTCGCGATCCATCCGGGCCAGTTCCTCCGGCGCGTCCTCGCCGCCTTTGCCGCGATTGATGACCCGGATGTCGATATGCGGGAAGCGCTGTCGGAGTTCGGCCTCAAGCCGGCTCGGATAATTCAATGAAGGTGCGCTCGCGCCGACCCCCTGGGTCGAGGACGAGCCCACCGCAACGATCGTCAGCCTCTCGCCTTTGTCGATCCGCGCCGCCACGTGGGTCAGGGTCGGCTCGATCAGGCGCAAGCTCGGCGGCGCGGCGCAATCGGCGAGCGCGGTCTGGGGCTCGCCGGCTTCCGTCTCGATCGAACCGGAAAGAGCGGCGGCGACAACGATTGCGAGGGCGACCGAGATCAGGCGGATCATCGGACCGCGCTCCGGATCGCCTCGGCAAGGGTGCGTCCGATGCACTCGTACACCCTGGCGGCAAGCCGGCTGCGCTCGTTCTCGGCAACCTCGTCGAAGTCGAACAATTTCTGCTCGCTCCAGTAGCGCATGATCGCGAATCGCGGGAATACATACACGTCGTTCAACTCGCCGACACGGTCGATCGCGATTAGATAACGCTCGAAATCGATCATCATCGCGGCTCTGCGGGAGAATTGCATATCGACCAGCACGATGTCGATTGCCCGATTTTTGGCCAGATCGACGCCGGCCTGCAGCGCGTTCGCGAACTCGTCGATCTCGACGCCGCGCACGGCATCGCTGATGCCGACCTCCCATATCACCAGGCGCGGGGCTTGCTCGAAGACGTCGACCGGGAATCGCTCGAGCATCTGGCGCGCGGATTGGCGCGGCATCCCTTTGTTAGTCACCGTGATCGGCACGCCGGGGTAGAACGACGCGAGCGCCAGCTGCAAGCGGTGCGGATAGGCAAGTTCGGGCGCACCGGCGGGCGCGCCCCGTGTCGAGGCGCCGCCGAGCGCCACGATGTTGACCGGCAATTTGTCGCGCAAGCCTTCCGCCAAATGAGGCAGCCTGGCCGAGACTTCGATCATGTCGGCCGGCACCTCGCAATCGCGCGGCTCGGCCCGCCCGCTCGCCGGCAGGACGGCGCCCAACGCCGCGGCGCCGGCGAATCCGAGCAGCGATCGCCGCTTCATCGCGCGTCGCCGCCGCCCGGCGCCACCCCTGGAGCCCTGGCGGGAGCCATGGCGGGAGCCCTTTGGGTCGGAGCCACCGGCATTCGGTCGAGTGCCTTGTACCAATCGATGGCTTTGGCGGTCAGGACCATGACCAGGATCCCGGCGGAATTGACCGCAAGCTGTATCGGGAGCGCGGACCCGTATTCGGCGAGGATGACGTGTGCGAGCGCCGAAAGCAGAATGCCGAGACAGAAGATCTCCAGCGACTGCTGACCGCACAAGACCAGCGGCCGCGCCGCGGCGCTGCGCAAAAAGCGGGCATTAGGCTGCACATGCGTTGCCACCAGCAGGACGAGCGCGAAAAACGGGATCAGGCGGATCGGCGACAAATTATTCTTCCCGGCCGGCCATAATTCCTTGAGAAACAAGGCCGGGACCGGCTCCCAGATTCCGTGCAGGGTCCAGCTCGCCCGGACGATAAGCGCTGCCACGAAGACCACGACGGCGAGCGGATAGATCACGCGGAGCAGCCGGGTAAGGCTGATCCCCTCCGCCGTGCGCTGCGCGAGCACCGCTCCCGATACGAACAGGAACTGCCAGGCGAGCGGGTTGAAAAACCATTCATGGCCGGCCGGATAGGCCGGGACCGTTATGTCGAAGATTTGGACCGCGACGTAAAGCAGCGCCGACGGCACCAGCACCAAGAGCCAATGGCGCCGCAGACCGATCAGCACCGCCGGAAAGATCACCAACATGACGATGTACATTGGCAGAATGTCGAAAAAGGCCGGCTGAAATTGCAGCAGCAGCGCCTTGACCACCGCGACGTGCGGTTCCTCGAGAAAATCCGCGACGCGCATTTCGTCATTGAACATCGGGTTCTTGAAGGTCGCCGCGGTATAGGACACCTGGGCAACGAACAGGACAAACAGAAAAATGTGGGCGACATAGAGCTGCCACGCCCGGCGCAGCACCTGGGCGGTGGCGTAGATCGCGCCCTTGCTGGCCAGACGGCGACCGTAGACGAGCGCCGCGGTAAAACCGGAGATGAAGATGAAAACCTCGGCCGCGTCGTAGAACCCGACCGCCTGCAGTGTAAAATAGCTCAGGACATTATGGGGAATATGATCGACGAAAATGAATATCAGCGAAAGACCGCGAAAGAAGTCGAGCCGCAGATCGCGTTGCGTGGACGATTCGGGCAAGGCCGACTAAGCTCCCGATCGGATGTGGCTGGCGCGGCTGGTCCCGCCGGCCGACCATGGCAAGCCCGGACCTTAGCAAGCGCAGACCATAGCAAGCCTCGGCCGGTCTCGTCGATCCGGTCGCACGGCATGGCGGACGCGGGAGAATATCATGGAGCAGCAAACCGCCTTCGACCGCATCGCCGTGATCGGCACCGGCACGATCGGCATGAGCTGGGCGGCGCTGTTCCTGGCGCGCGGGCTCAGGGTCGCGGCGAGCGATCCGGCGCCTGATGCGGAAGCGAAATTGCGACGGTTTGTCGATCAGGCTTGGCCGGTGCTGGCGCGGCTGGCGCCGCTCGCCGCAACCCCGCCGCAGCAATCGCTGAATTTTTGCGCGGAGCCCGAAGCGGCGCTCGTCGCCGCCGATTTCGTCCAGGAAAGCGCCCCCGAGCGCGAGGCGGTCAAACAGGATCTGCTGGCGCGCATCGACCGGGCGCTGCCGCCCGATATCGTCATCGCGTCAAGCTCGTCGGGGCTGCTGATCAGCAAGCTGCAAGCCGCCTGCCGGCATCCCGAGCGCGTTGTGATCGGCCACCCGTTCAACCCGCCGCATCTCATTCCGCTCGTTGAAGTGGTTGGCGGCGCCCAGACCGCGCCGGCCACGATCGCGCGGGCGATGGCGTTTTACGCGAGTATCGGCAAACGCCCGATCCACATCCGCCGCGAGGTCGCCGGCCACGTCGCCAACCGTCTGCAGGCCGCGTTGTGGCGCGAGGCGGTTCATCTCGTCGCGACCGGGGTGGCCAGCGTCGCCGATGTCGACACCGCGATCAGCGAGGGGCCGGGACTGCGGTGGGCCCTGATGGGGCCGCATCTGACCTTTCATCTCGCCGGCGGATCGGGCGGGATGGCCCATTTCCTCGACCAGCTCGGGCCGCCGCTCGAAAGCTGGTGGGACGATCTCGGCGCCCCGCGCCTAAGCCCCGCAATCCGCGAGGCGCTGACCGCCGGCGTCGCCGCCGAGGCCGGCGGGCGCGACACCGCCGCGCTGGCCGCCGAACGCGACCGCTTCCTGATCGACCTGCTGTCTCTCAAGAAGAAAAATTAACGGCGCAGCAGCGCCAATACCCGGTCGAGCTGGTCGAGGCTGGCGTAATGCAGCGTCAGGCTGCCGCCGCGGCGTTTTGCCGCAAGCGTGACCCGCAGACCGAGGATTACGGCAAGCTCGCGCTCCAGCACCAGCGTATCGGTGTCGCGGACGGGGCGGGGCTTGGGCGCGGGCTGTGTCGCGCGGCGGCGCACCAGGCTTTCGGTGGCGCGGACATTGAGGCCGCGGCGGACGACCTCGTCGGCCAGCGCCGCCGGGTCGGGCGCGCCGAGCAAGGCCCGGGCATGACCGGCCGAGAGCGCCCCCTCGTCGAGGCTGCGGCGCACCGGGGCGGGCAGCGATAGGAGGCGCAGCGTGTTGGCGACATGGCTGCGGCTTTTGCCGACCGCCTCGGCGAGGCTCGCCTGGCTGCGCCCGAATTCGCGCGTCAGCCGGCTATAGGCTTCGGCCTCGTCGAGCGCCGACAAATCCTCGCGCTGCAGGTTTTCAACGAGCGCAATCTCGATCACCTCCGAATCGGCAAACGGCCGGATCACCACCGGCACCTCGTGCAGCCCGACGCGCTGCGCCGCGCGCCAGCGCCGCTCGCCGGCGACCAGCTCGAAATCCGCCGCGCCGTCGTCGACCGGGCGCACCAGCAACGGCTGGACGATGCCCTTCTCGCGGATCGATTGCGCGAGGCCGTCGAGTTCGGGCTCGGCGAAATGCCGGCGCGGCTGGAACGGCGACGGCCGGATCGCCTCGATCGGCACGGTTCGAGCCCCGCCCGGATTGCTTGGGAGCCGCCCGCCTGCCTCGCCGAACAACGCGGCCAGCCCGCGCCCCAGCGACGGCCGCTTCGCGCGGGGGGTTGTTCCGATATCGCTCATGCCACGGCCCTCATGCCGCCGCCCCGCAGCATCTCGGCGGCGAGCCGGATATAGGCTTGCGACCCCGGGCAGCGATGGTCGTAGATCAGCCCCGGCATGCCGTGCGACGGCGCCTCCGACAGGCGGACATTGCGCGGGATCACCGTGTCGTAGACCTTGTCGCCGAAATGGCCGCGCACATCGGCGGCGACCAGGTCGCAGAGATTGTTGCGGCGGTCGTACATCGTCAGCAACACCCCTTGCAGTGCGAGGCGCGGATTGAGCGCGCGCTGCACCCGCTCGATCGTGCTCATCAGCTGCGCCAAGCCTTCGAGCGCGTAGAACTCGCATTGCAGCGGCACCAACACCCGGTCGGCGGCAACCAGCGCGTTGATCGTCAGCAGGTTCAGGGAGGGCGGGCAGTCGATCAGTACCTCGTCATATTCGGCCAGGCGGCTGCGGATCGCGCGTTGCAGCAGGAACTCGCGGTGCGGGCGCTGGCTCAATTCGAGTTCAGCGCCGGCGAGGTCCTGCGAGGCGGCGACCAATTCGAGGCGCGGCACCGCGGTCGCGACCACCGCCGCCGCCAATTCGCACTCGCCGAGCAGCAAATCGAAGCTGGTCACGCGGCGGGCCTCGCGGCCGATGCCCAGACCGGTGCTGGCGTTGCCCTGCGGGTCGAGATCGATGACGAGCACCCGATGCTCGGCGGCAGCCAGCGCGGTCGCCAAATTGACCGCGGTCGTCGTCT
>CAMATN010000038.1 GCA_945861155.1 Rhizobium sp. Q54 | reverse complement strand
CATCAATAACATACCCTCATCCTGAGGAGGCGCGAAGCGCCGTCTCGAAGGACGCGCGAGGGTAGTGCAGCGCAAGATCCCCGACCGACCCGATGATACTCTATGCGTCCCCGGCCGCGAGCGGCGGGATCGCCTCGTCGGCGTCGCTTGCTGCGCCATCGGGGTCGAGCAATGGGACCCACTCAGGCGTCAGGTCGCGCAAGCGAGCCGCCGCGGCGGTCTCTTCGTACAGCGTGTGTGCTTCGTCGGCGGGGCCGCGGCGGGTTCCGAGCGCCCGCACCCGCACCGTCCGCTGCCACCCGCCCTGCGGGATCACGACAAAATCGCCGACCCGCACGGTCTGGTTCGGCTTCCTGGCCGGGCTGCCGTTGATCGCGACCGCACCGGCGGCGCACAGCCGGGCGGCGAGCGAGCGGCTTTTGGCGAAACGGGCGAACCACAGCCACTGGTCGAGGCGGGCTTTGGCGCGATCTGGCCCCGTGACGGCCGGCGCGACGGTCGCGGTTTCTGTCAAGCTAATCTCAACTCCCTCAGCTTGGCAAAGGGATGACCCTCGCGCGGCGTCATCGGAGGCGCCTCGCCGCGATGTTGAAGGCCGCGGCGTCGCGGCTTCCCGATAAAGAACTCGTCGCCGCCTTCGATCACCGCGCGATAGCCAAGTGCGAGCAGCACGCCGCGCAATTCGCCGGGTGCGACACCGGCGAGCCCGGCGAGTTCGGCATCGGCGGCAAAGCGGCCGATTCGGGCCCGGTTGCGCGCTGCCGCGTCAAGCCGTTCGAGCCGGTCGGGACGCAGCGCCAGCCCGGCCAACACACGCCGGCCGATCGCGGCATAGAACGACGACGGCAACTCAGGATCGACGGTGATCGCCTTGCCGCGGCTGCGCGCGCCGGGAAGCGGCGGGACCGCGCGACCGTGCCGCACGGCCCACAGCAGCGCCCGCAGGCGCACAGCGTCGTTGCCGAGCAAAGGCTCAAGGTAGATCGTGCCCGTGCCAAAGCGGACCCCAACCCGGGCGAAGGCGCGCCGGCCCGGCGCATCGATCAGAGCGAGCTGAGCGGCGACATCCTCGGTCGCGAGACAGCCGAGCGCATCCGAGAGCTGGTAAGCGAGGCCCCGCGCGGCGCCGGTCAGCGGCAACGCCTGGACCGCGAACAGCGGCGCGAGCCGGCGCTCGATTTCGCCCTTGACGAAGAGCTGCAAGCGCTGGCGCACCCGCTCGCGCGCCTCGCCGTCGAGAAAATCGCCGACCCGGACCTCGACCCGCGGCGTCAGGATCGTGTCGCCGGCGACGAGCCGGGCAACCGGGCCGGCGCCCCACAGCAACCCGCCGTTCGAGTCGATGGAGAAGGCCGAATCGGCGTCGCCGGTGAGCCGGCGCGCCCGCGCGCCGACCTCGCCGCGCAGCACCCGGTTGGCGGCGGTGACAAGCGTGCGCGCCGCGTCGCCCTCGGCGGCGTCGGGTATAAAGCGAAATCCGTCGAGGCGACCGACATAGGACCCCTCGACCCGCACCGCGCCAGTCCTGTCGACCGACGCCAACAGTTCGCCGTCGCCGTCGAGATGGCGCACCAGAAAGGCCGACCGGCGGTCGACAAAGCGCTGGGTGATGCGGTCGTGCAGCGCGTCGGACAGCCGGTCCTCGATGCCGCGGGCGCGCTCCTGCCAATCGGCGGCGCCGTCGAGCCAGTCGCCGCGATGGGTGATGTAGGTCCAGGTGCGGACATGCGCGATGCGCGTCATCAGCGTGTCGATGTCGCCGTCGAGCCGGTCGAGCTGCGCCATCTGCGCGCCGACCCACGCGGTCGACAGGCGCCCGCCGGGACCCCCGAGATGGACAAAGCAATGCGCCAGAAACCGCGCGTGGCTGTCGCTCATCACCTTGCGGAAATCGGGGATCTGGCAGACCTCCCAGAGGAGGCGCACGGCGCCCGGATGGGTGACGAGCGCCGTCACCTCGGCATTGCGCGACAATAGCGTAAGCGCGCGATGGTCGTCGGCGTCGCGCACCTGAACGAGCCCGGGCGAGGGCGGCCGCTCGTCCAGGCTGCGCAGCAGCATCCCGACTGAGTTGAAGCGCAGCTTGGTGTTGCGCCAGGCAATCCGGGTCAAGGGCTCGAAGCGATGCTCCTCGACCGCCGCGACGATGCCGGGATCGAGGAGCCCCTCATCGGCGGTCGTGCCGAAACTGCCGTCGCTCATGTGCCGCCCGGCGCGCCCGGCGATCTGGCCGATCTCGGCCGCCGACAGGCGGCGCGGCCCGCGACCGTCGAACTTGGAGAGGCGGGCGAAGGCGACATGGTCGAGATCCATGTTGAGCCCCATGCCGATCGCATCGGTCGCCACGAGGTAATCGACTTCGCCGGCCTGGAACATGCCGACCTGGGCGTTGCGCGCGCGCGGGCTCAGCGCGCCGAGCACGATCGCGGTGCCGCCGCGCTGGCGCCGCACCAGTTCGGCGAGCGAGAACACATCGGCCAGGCTGAACGCGACGACGGCGCTGCGGCGCGGCAGCCGCGTCACCTTTTTGTGCCCGGTATGGAACAGCGTCGAAAAGCGCGGCCGGCTGATGTATTCGACCCCCGGCACGAGGCGGCGCATCAGCGGCCGGATCGTGTCGGCGCCGAGGAACATCGTCTCGGTCAGCCCGCGGGCATGCAACAGGCGCGCGGTAAAGACATGGCCGCGCTCGGGATCGGCGCAGAGCTGGATTTCGTCGATCGCGAGGAATTCGACCGGGCGGTCGAGCGGCATCGATTCGACGGTGCAGACGAAATAGGACGGGTTGGGCGGCAGGATTTTTTCCTCGCCCGTGATCAGCGCGACCGCGCGCGCCCCGCGCAGCTTGACGACGCGGTCGTAATTCTCGCGGGCCAGCAGCCGCAGCGGAAAACCGATCATGCCGCTTTGGTGATCGAGCATGCGCTCGATCGCAAAATGCGTCTTGCCGGTATTGGTCGGCCCGAGAACCGCGACAAGACGCGGTGCGGAACGGAGCATGGCCATGGCCATTAAGGTGCGGTGCCGGCGGCGGCAGGGCAAGAGCCAAGGCGCCGCTGGCCGACCCGAGAGCTTTTTTTGGGGCGGATCGAAACCTGCGGGTGTTTAGGGAGCGCGACTCGGCCAATTTTCGATGTGGCCTCCCGAGCCCGTGTTTAACTATCCTTCACCCTCCCGCGGTAAAGCTGCGTCTGCAACAGGACCGGCCAATGAGCAAACCCCGCCAGCGCCAGAACCGATCGCTTCTCGACGATTACTGCAGCCAGCTCGGCACGCTGATGGAGCGCCGCTACACCGAGCGCGCCCTGATCGCCGCCAAGGAGCAAGCCGAGAGCGCGGCACAACTGGCCGGCCATGCGATGCGGCAGGCGCAGGCCGCCGATCGGGCCAAAAGCCAGTTTCTGGCGACGATGACGCACGAATTGCGAACCCCGCTCAACGCGATCATCGGGTTTTCCGAGATCCTCCAGACCGCGCCGCGCCCCAGCGAGATCCCGGGTTACGCCCGCTACATCCACGAATCCGGCAGCCAGCTATTGGGCATGCTCAATGGCGTCCTCGACCTGGCCCGGATCGAAGCGGGCAAGCTCGAACTCGACGAGCAGGACGTCGCGCTCGAAGAGGTGCTGGACGCCGCCATCAGGCCGCTGCGCAAGGCCGCCGAGGAAAAATCGGTCGCGATCATGTCCGGCATGGTGGTCGAGTGCCTGCTCCGGCTCGATCCGGCCAAGATGACCCAGGTTTTCGTCAACCTGCTGTCGAACGCGATCAAGTTCACCCCGGAGGGCGGCAGCATCGAGATCGACTCCGATTTGACCTCCGCGGGCGACCTGTCGATCCTGGTGCGGGACACCGGCAAGGGCATCCCGAACGAAGACCTCGAGCGGGTATTGCAGCCCTTTGGCCAGGTCGAGGACCATCTGACCCGTCAGAATGGCGGGATCGGGCTCGGGCTGCCGATCGCGCGCGCCCTGGTCAAGATGCACGGCGGCGAGCTGACGCTGGCCAGCGAGGTCGATGTCGGCACCACCGTCGAGATCTCCCTGCCGGCAATCCGCGTCCGGCCGATGGCCGCCGCGCAGGTCGCCTGAGTGCCGACTGAGTGCCGGGCCTGGATTGACCGAGTTGGACCGCCCGGTATGACCACACGCCTTTCGACACGCCCGACGACGGACCTTGTTTTTCCCGGCGCTACGCCCCGCGGCGTGCGCTAATCACGAGCGAGCCAATGGACGGAACCAATCTCCCACTCGTCGAAACGGCGCGGATCGGCCGGGTCATCGCGGTGTCCGCCGCCCAGGTCATCGTCCTTTTGGAAACGCCGGTCCCGGACGAAGCGCGCCCGGCGGACGCGATCGAGATGGGTGGGCTGGTCAAGCTGCAAACCCGCGCCTCGACGGTCTTTGGGATGGTCAACGCGCTGCGCGTCCCGCTGCCCTCGCTGTCCTCGCCCGATGAGGATTTGAAGATCATCGAGATCGAGCTGTTGGGCGAGATGCTGCGCGATGCGAGCGGCGCCTATTACGGTTTTCAGCGCGGCGTCTCGGTGTTTCCCTCGATCGAATCGCCGGTCTTTCTGGCGACGCCCGAGGATCTGGCGCAGGTCTACGCGCCGCGCGGCACTGCGAGCGTCCCGGTCGGCACGATCTACCAGGCGAGCAGCGTTCCCGCCTATCTGCGCATCGACGATTTGATGGGCAAGCATTTCAGCATCGTCGGCACCACCGGGTCGGGCAAGTCGTGCGCGGTCGCGACGATCCTGCGGGCGGTCATCGAGTACAATCCCAATGCCCACGTCATGCTGCTCGATCCGCACAACGAATATGCCCGCGCCTTCGCCGATCGCGCGGTCGTGTTAAGCCCCGATGACGGGTTGCGCCTGCCCTATTGGCTGTTCAATTTCGACGAATTGGCCGAGATCGTGCTGGGCAACGAGCGCAGCGACATGGAGCAGCGCAAGATCCTCGCCGAAACGGTGCTGGCCGCCAAGCAGTCGAATTTCTCGAAGGCCGGCCTCGACAAGGTCGGCAGCGTCGATACGCCGGTCCCCTACCGCATGTCGGACGTGCTGAGCCATATCGACCGCGCGATGGGGGCGCTCAACCGCCCCGAGAGCCTCAGCGCGTTCCAAACCGTCAAGGCGCGGATCGGCGCGCTGCAAGCCGACGCACGCTACGCCTTCGTGTTCGGGCAGAGCCTCAGCCTGCGCGACGAGATGTCGGAGATCCTGTCGAATTTGTTCCGCATCCCGGTCAACGGCAAGCCGATCACGATCCTCGACATCTCGGCGGTGCCGTCGGAGGTGTTGAACGTCGTCGTATCGCTGGTCTGCCGGCTGACCTTCGATTTCGCGATGTGGAGCGAGACGACGATCCCGATCACGATCGTGTGCGAGGAGGCGCACCGCTATGCGCCGCGCGACAAGGAACTCGGTTTCGAGGCAGCCAAACGCGCACTCTCCCGGATTGCCAAGGAAGGCCGCAAATACGGGGTATCCTTGTGCGTCGTCACGCAACGCCCGTCCGACCTCGCGGCGAGCCTGCTGTCGGAATGCAACACGATGTTCGCGTTGCGCATGACCAATCACGAAGACCAGGACATCCTGCGCGATGCGTTGTCCGAAGCCTCGCACGGGCTGATGAATTTTCTCCCGGCGCTGCGCAACGGCGAGGCGATCGCGGTCGGCGAGGGCGTCTCGATGCCGGTGCGGATCTGCTTTTCGCCGTTGCCCGAGGATGCCCGCCCGAAGAGTTCGACCGCGTCCTTCACCGCCGCCTGGTCCCGCGACATCGACGACCGCGCGGTGGTGGCCCAGACCGTCGAGCGCTGGCGCCGCGGCGTCCGCCACGCGGCGTAGTCGCCCCTTGTCGTCCCGGCCCATGGGGTCCGGCCTACGGCCGGCCGAAGGGGCGGGATAGGCGCCGTGCGTCCTTCGAGAGGCCGCCGCGCGGCTTCCCCAGAGCTTGAATCAATCCAAGCGAACCCAAAAAGACCGGCTGCAATATCAGTCACGCGTCCTTCGAGACGGCGCTTCGCGCCTCCTTGTATCTCGGCATCACCGCGGCACCGGCGTAAAGTCGGTGCTGCGGTCGCGGATGGGAGCCCTCAGCCTCCTCGGGTGTTCGAGCCCGCTCCTGAGCCTGGTGCCCCATCCGCTGCTTCTCTCAGCCCGAACAGTCGCCGGGGCCGCCCATACCACCAAGCTTGGGCGAGCCCGCATGCGCAAGGACGGGACATGGAGCATTTTGTTGGAATCGACGTGGCGAAGGACCGGCTCGACGTGCATCTGCGGCCGAGCGGAGAGGCCTTCGCCGTCGCGCGCGACGGCGAAGGCCTGGTGCAGCTCGTGGACCGGTTGCAGACACTGGCTCCCAGCCTCGTCGTGATGGAGGCCACCGGCGGCTACGAGACGATCGTGGCGAGCGCGGTGGCCGCTGCCCAGCTGCCGCTGGCGGTGG
Organism: Rhizobium sp. Q54; assembly: GCA_945861155.1. GTDB lineage: Bacteria > Pseudomonadota > Alphaproteobacteria > ATCC43930 > CGMCC-115725 > DATARH01. The sequence goes on along the minus strand of CAMATN010000038.1, from coordinate 31,052 downwards.
TCAACCCCCGCCAGATCCGCGATTTCGCCCGCGCCACGGGCCGGCTCGCCAAGACCGACCGGATCGACGCCGCGGCGATCGCTCATTTTGCCGAGGCGGTCCGCCCGCCGGCCCGGCCGATTGCCGACGCCGAGGCACAGGCGCTCGGCGAACTGGTGGCGCGGCGCCGCCAAAGCCTGCCCCGGCGCAGGCCGGGGTCATCCAAATGATTGTCGCCGAGCGCAATCGCCGGCGCCGGGCGACCCAGGGCCGGGTTCTCAAGGCGATCGACCGGCATCTCGAGCTGTTGCAGAGCGAACTCTCCGAACTCAACGGGGACATCGACGGCGCGATCCGCAAGAGCCCGGCCTGGCAGGCCGATGCCGAGCTCTTGGTCAGCGTGCCCGGCGTGGGCCCGGCGACCCTGCGCACCCTGATCGCCGATCTGCCCGAACTCGGCCGCCTCGATCGCCGCAAGATCGCCGCCCTGGTCGGGGTGGCGCCGATCAACCGCGACAGCGGCACGATGCGCGGGCGCCGCACGATCGCCGGCGGCCGTCCCGCCGTGCGCACCGCCCTCTTCATGGCCGCCATGGTCGCCAGCCGGAAAAACCCGGTCATCGCCCCCTACTACGCCAAACTCCGAGCCGCCGGCAAAACCGCCAAGCAGGCGCTCACCGCCTGCATCCGAAGCTCGTCGTCATCCTCAACGCCATCCTGCGAGACCGCAAACCATGGCAACCCGCTTGACTTCCAAGACAGTCGCTCAGGATGAGGATAAGTCTCGGATGGCATTGAGAAAGAACCTCATCCTGAGGAGCCCGCAACGCGGGCGTCTCGAAGGACGCACGGCGGCGGATACCGATGCAGCCCTTCGACCAATTTGCTGACAGCTCCTTCGCCGGGGATGACAATTCGCCGTCTTCATCGATGTGGGTGACCCTCCGTGCGTCTTGCGCCAGAGGGCCTTGGGCCTCATATCTCGCGCGACCCCTCACCATAAATCTGCTGAATATGACCGAGCAAGCCGCCCCCGAAACCAGAATTTTTCAAGCGGAAGTCAGCCGCCTTCTCGATATCGTCGCGCATTCGCTGTATAGCGAGAAGGAGATATTCCTGCGCGAGCTGATCTCGAACGCGTCCGATGCTTGCGACCGGCTGCGCTATGCCGCGCTGACCGAGCCGGGCTTGAGCGAAGGCGACGCGAATTACCGGGTCGTGCTGACCCCGGTCAAATCCTCGCGGATTCTGACCGTCTCGGATAACGGCATCGGTCTGAACCGCGACGAGCTGATCGAAAATCTCGGCACGATCGCGCGCTCCGGCACCGCCGCGTTCGTTGACGAACTGACCGGCGACGCCAAAAAAGACGTCAGCCTGATCGGGCAGTTCGGGGTCGGCTTCTATTCGGCCTTCATGGTCGCGGACCGGGTCGAGGTGCTGAGCCGCAAGGCCGGCGACAGCGAGGGTTGGCGCTGGGCGTCGGACGGCAAGGGCAGCTTCACGGTCGAGCCGGCCGCCAATGTGCCGCGCGGCGCCCGCATCACATTGCATATGCGCGAGGGCGACGAGGAATATCTCGAACCGCACCGGCTCCGCCAGATCGTCAAGGCCTATTCCGACCATATCGCACTGCCGATCGTGCTCGCCGACGGCAACAAGGAAGAGACGATCAACACTGCCTCGGCCTTGTGGACCCGGCCGCGTGCCGAGATCAGCGCGGAGCAATACAAGGAATTCTATCACCATGTCGGACACGGTTTCGACGAGCCGTGGCTGACCTTGCATGCCCGGGCCGAGGGCGTGCTCGAATACACGCTGTTGTTGTTCGTGCCGTCGCAAAAACCCTTCGACCTGTTCGACCCGGAGCGCAAGTCGCGCCTCAAGCTTTATGTCCGCCGGGTGTTCATCACCGACGAGGGGACCGAACTGCTGCCGGCTTATCTGCGCTTCGTAAAGGGAATCGTCGACAGCGAGGATCTGCCGCTCAATATCGGCCGCGAAATGCTGCAATCGAACCCGATGGTGGCGCGCATCCGCCAGCAGCTGACCCGCCGCGTGCTGAGCGAATTGTCCAAGAAGGCGAGCGAGGCGCCTGCCGAATACGCCAATTTCTGGGACAATTTTGGCGCGGTGCTGAAGGAGGGGCTGTATGAGGACCGCGAGCAGCGCGACACCCTCTTATCGCTCGCCCGTTTCCGCTCGACGACCCGGGACGGCCTCGTCTCGCTCGACGACTACCTCGCGGCGCTGCGGCCGGGGCAGGAGGCGATCTACACAATCACCGGCGACAATCTCGATCTGCTGACCAAGAGCCCGCAGCTCGAGGGCTTCCGCGCCCGCGGCGTCGAGGTGCTGCTATTGACCGATCCGATCGACGAATTCTGGGTGTCGTCGGTCGCCGCCTATCAGGAAAAACCGTTCAAATCGGCGACACGCGGCGGGCTCGATCTCGACAAGATCGCACCGCCCGAGGACCAGAAGGACAGCGCCGACAAGCCCGCGCCGCCGCCCAAGCTCGCCAGCCTGATCGCGATCTTCAAGCTGGCATTGGGCGAGGCTGTCAAGGATGTGCGCGGCTCCGACCGGCTGACCGACAGCGCGGTGTGCCTCGTCGCCGACGAGGGAGATATCGATATGCATTTCGAGCGGCTGCTCAAACAGCACAAGCAGCTCGACAGCGCCGCGAAGCGCATCCTCGAACTGAACCCGCGCCATCGGCTGATCGAGCGCCTCGCCGCCTCGGTCGGCGAAACCGGCGCCTCCGATCAGCTTGCCGAGTTCGCTTGGCTGCTGCTCGACCAGGCGCGCATCGTGGAGGGTGAGCAATTGCCCGATCCCTCCGCCTTCGCCCGTCGCCTCGCGTTGCTGCTCGAACGCGGTCTCCCCTCGGCGTGTTGACGCTCAGTGCTGGTGGATCAGCAGGATGCCGCCGCCGATCAGCAGAATCCCACCGATTTGCGGCCAGCCGAACGGCTCGTTCCACATCAGATGGGCGATGACCGCGACGATCGCATAGCTCGCCGCGACCGACGGGAACGCCACCGATACCGGAATCTTCTTCAGCGCGACGATGTAGCAGACCGCCGCCAACGCATAGATCCCGAAACCGATGATGGTCAGCGGGTTGACGAATTGCGCCGCCACGCTCGATGAGCCGAGCGCCCCCGATTTGAGCGCGATCTGGCCGGCAATGCCGAACAGGATCGCCCCGACGAGGCTCAAATAATAGATCGCCACCCGGCAACGCCCCCTTAAAACGCCATTCAGGCGCTCTGGCGGACGCGCAGTGTTGGGCGGTCCGCCTCCACAACCTCCGGCGCGGCGCAGATCACCGATTTGACCACCGATTGAGGTTTCCCGTTGGCCGTCAGGTAGAGCCGGCCGAGATATTCTCCGACGATGCCGAGGATCATCAGCTGCACTCCCGACAGCAGCAGCACCGCGGCCATCAGCGACGCCCAGCCGGGCGGCGTACCGCCGAACAGCGCCTCGGCGATGGCGACGGCGCCGCCGATCCCGCCGACGAGGCTCAGCGCGAACCCGGTAAAGGTGCTGAGCCGCAGCGGCATGACCGAGAAATTGACGAACATGTTGAGCCATAACCGAAGCAGTCGGCGCAGCGTATAATTGCTGCGGCCTGCCGCGCGCGGCAGATGGCGTACGAGCATTCTATCGATGTCCTGCGTCACCTGTAGAATGAGGCCGTCGACATAGGGAAAGGGTCCCTCATACCGGGTGACCTCGCGCACGACAAAGGCGCTCATGCAGCGGAAGCTCGACAGGTAAAACCCCTTCGGCTTGTCGAGCACAAAACCCGCCACCCAGTTGGTGAAGCGGCTGCCGAGATTGCGCCAGGCGGAATGCTGCTTTTCGCCGTAATACGTATAGACGACCTCCCGCCCGCTCTCCTGGGCAAAGGCGAGCAGCCGCTCGACCTCCTCAGGCGGGTTCTGCAGGTCGTCGTCCATCGTGATGACGTGGGCGCCCCTCGCCTGGCGCAGCCCGGCCATGACCGCATTGTGCTCGCCGTAATTGCGCGACAGGTCGATCAGCGTGATCGGCGCCCGGGCGCGCGCGACGAGGCCGCGGCAAACGGCGAGGCTGTCGTCCGGGCTCCCGTCATTGACCAGCACGATCTCATGCCCGCCGGCGATATCGAGCCTTTCGAGCGCGGCGACCAATTCGCCGATGCTGTCGGCGCCGTTATAGACCGGGACCACGATCGACAGGGCCGGGCGCGAGTGAGCCGGGAGCAGCGCGCTTTCAGGCATGTCCTTCCCCTCGGATCGCTTGTTTGCGGGCGACTGCTATCAGCGAGCCGCCGAACGGAAAACTGAACCCGCAGCGCAACAGGGCGCGCTCAAACCCGGTCGCCGCGCGGCATAGCGCCTCGATCGGCGCCGGGTAGAGCTTGACATCGCTGGTCGCGCCGCCGGCGCCGGGCAGCAGCTTGCGGGTCGCCACCATGACCGGAAACAGCACGGTATTCCAATAACTCGAAAAGACGACCCGAAACCCGGCCGCATCGAGGAGCCGCGCCAGCCGGCGTCGCGTATAGCGCCGATCGTTGTGAACTGCCTCGTCGTGCCGCGACATCATCCAGCCATAGGCCGGCAGGTTTAGGATCAGAACGCCGCCTTGCACGAGGCAACGGTGAAACTGCGCCAACGCGGCGCGCTCGTCGACGTCGCGATGGCAGAGCACATCGGCGCTGAAGATCGCGGCGAACGCGGCATCGGCAAAAGGCAGCGCGTTGACCGATCCGGCGCAGACCGGGCGCCCGCTTTTCGCCGCCGCGCGGGCGCAGGCGAGCGGTTCGGCGTCGAGCCCGATCGCGGCGCGATCCGGGCAATCGCGGGCAATCCGGGCAAGCAGGCCCCCGGTCCCGCAGCCGGCGTCGAGCAGCCTTGTCGCCGCGGCCCCCGTCGCGAGGCGGCGATACAGCAGCAGCAGGTTCGCATGGGTCGCGGCGAACCACCACATCCGGTCCTCGATCCGGTCGAGCTTGTCGTATTCGGCGCGCTCCAGGAAGTGTCTCCATTGCCCCGGCCAGCCTGACCGGCTCGCGGCTTACGCATTGTGCCGCATCGAGAACGGCCCCGCTCGCCGCGCTATTCCGTCGGGCTTTGGGCTGGGTTTTGGGCCGGGTTCACAGGCCGACCTCGTTCAGCAAATCCGCGATGACGCGCTCGGCGGCGAAATAGTCGCCGGCCAGGTCGCGCGCGGCGCTGCTGTGCCGGGAATAGTCGGCCCCGATCGCGTCGATGGCGGCGAGCGCTTCGTCGTGCGTCGCATAGTCGAACAAGCCTTCGCCGACCGGGCAGAAGGTGGTGAAACCGGTCCGCATCGTCACGACCGGGCGGGCGCTCGCCAGATAACACACCGCGCGGTCGCTGAACCAGCCGCTGTTCGGCCTGACATAGATGTCCTTGGCAACCGTGAATTCGCCGCGCGAGCCGGAGATGAACGCCTGGTAGCTGGTCATATCGGCCGAGATCGGGCGCGGATCGGCGAGGCGCCAGCCGGCCCCCTCGACTTCGCGGCGGACCGCGTCGTCGGGCGGCAGCATCGCCATCTGAAAGCAGGTTTGCGGCCGACGGCGCGGCACATCGAGGAATTTGAGAAAGTTGACGTGCTTCGACCAGAGATAATCGGCGCCGTCGAAATCGATGTTCTTGCCCTTGTTCTCCCAGGTCGCGATCGTCGTAAAGCAGGGCGGGGCGTTTCCGTCGGAATCCCTTGCGGCTTCCGGCCACAGATCGAGATCGACCGGCGGCCGGGTCGGGCGCCACTTTACGCCGCTGAGCGGCACCGGGCACGCCGCGCTGCCGAGATTGGCGCCGTATGTGAAAAAATCCGTATGCGCGTCGACATAGGCGCGGGCCGCCGGATCGGCCTTGGCGTATTTGATTTGCTCGTAGACCGGGTCGGTGTCGATCATGATGCGCACCGGGCAGCGCAGGTGCTCGTCGCGCAACTGGGTCGCGCCGCACAAATTGATCAGCCCGTCGGCCTCCGCGTAGAGCCGATGCACCGCCTCGCGCGACAGCCCGTGATAGCGGTCGTTGATCGCGTCCCAATAGGCCCAGCGTCCGGCAAAACCGTGCCGCTCCATCGCCGCGCGCAGATAGCCGACATTGTAGTCGCAATCCATGACGACGCTGCCGATGCGCGGGTCGTAGGGATTGGCGCCGTGATCCTCAACATACCAGGCGTCGTAGCCGAGCTTTTCGAGGCCAACGAGATAGTTCACCGCCTGCCAGGCAATGCCGGCAAGCGGCATCTGGCCGACGAAATGAAGAAGGATAATTCTGCCGCGTTTGCGCACGAGGACCCAGGCGTGAGGTGATGCACCGACGCGACAACGGGCTGCGCGGGATAAAATTTCCGGCGATGTCGGGACTCGGGACGCCGGGTGGAGATGACGGCGATCTCGGCAATCCCATGGCGGCCAAGCCGGCCGCCTCGCCCCTTAAGGAACGGCGGGCGAACCCCGAAAGGCGGACAAATCGATGCACCGCAAAAATGCTGTTCCGACAGTTGAAAAGGCAGGACTCGATTCATATACTCCGCGGCCGTCGAAAACGGGGTTTTGGGGAGAATGATGCGCACGGAATTGCCGCCCGATTATCGTCCCTCGGACGACGAAGAGTTCATGAACCCCAGCCAGGTCGAGTATTTCCGGCAAAAGCTGCAGCGTTGGCGTGCCGGCCTCCTCGCTGATTCGTCCGGCACCTTGCGTCACTTGAAGGAAGAGAGCCTGCTGAAACCCGATTTGACCGACCGCGCCTCGCTCGAGACCGAACGGGCGATCGAGCTGCGCACCCGCGACCGCGAACGCAAGCTGATCTCGAAGATCGACGCGGCGCTGTCCCGGATCGATGTTGGGACTTATGGCTGGTGCGAGGAAACCGAGCAGCCGATCGGCATCAGGCGGCTCGAGGCGCGACCGATCGCTACCCTCTCGATCGAGGCGCAGGAGCGGCACGAACGCATGGAGCGGACCTATCGCGACGAGTAGGATCGCCGACGACCACGGCTAGATCGGATCGCATCGACTTAAGTCATCGTTAACAGGCGGGGTTGCACAATCGGCGATTATACCTTCGCCGGCTGAATACTGGCGTGGCCCGGTCCGACGCCTTCTCTTCCCGCGCCGCGCGGACATGATCGGGCGCGACCGGCGGCGAGGCGTCATGTATTTATGGCGGGAGTGGAGAGAGGCGGGGCACAGATCATGGTGGCCGATACCGAGGGCGCCCGCCGCTGGGGGAGTTGGGCTGCCTATCGCCGCCGCCCCGGGTGGATCGGCCTCTTGGCCAATGCCGGGCTAATTCTGTCGGCCGCCGCGCTCGGCGCCGGGCTGCTTTATTTCACCCAAGTCATTTCTGCCGCCGATGTCGGGGCGGCGGCGATACTGATTGTCGCTTTCGCCGCGGTTTTCGCGGTCGCCGCCGGCGCCGCCCGCTGGATGCATGCAGCGCTCGCAGGACGGGTCGATATCCTGACCCAGGCGCTCGACGCCTCGCCCGACCCGCAGCTGATCCTGGCGCCGGACGGCAGCATCGCCTACGCGAATACGGCCTTTGACGAATTGTTCCCGCAAGCCGACGAGCCTGCCCTGTCGCGCATCGCGGCGACGCTGGCCGACCCGGACTCCAGACCTGATTTCGAGCGGTTGCGCAGCCGTTCGGCGGCCGGGACCCGCGCCATCGCCGCGCTGCCGCTGCGCGACCGGCGCGGCACCGCGATCGGCTGGTTCAACATCGCGGTCAACCCAATCGCCGGCCGGCCGGGATACAGCTTCTGGAACCTTCAGGACATCACGGCGCGCCACGAAATGGAGGCGGTGATCCGCGACGAGCGCAACAAGCTCGTCGAATTTCTGGATGACGCGCCGATCGGCTTCTATTCGGTGGACGGCGCCGGCCGGTTTCTGTTCATCAATCAAACGCTCGCCAAATGGCTTGGCGGAACGGCGGCCGAGCTGGTTGGCGGGGAGGCGCGCCTGCACGATTTCCTGGCCGTGGCGCCCGAAGCGGGGACAGCGCCTTGCGATCCGTTCGGCGGCCGTGGCGAGGGCGCGCAGCGCGGCGAAGTTGCGCTGAAAAGCCGCGACGGCCGCATCGTCCAGGCCTGGATCGGCCAGAGCACGGTCGGCGAGGGAGCCGAGTTGCGCACCCGCTCGGTTGTGCGCGACCTGACCCCCGAGCGCGAATGGGAAACCGCGCTCAGGATGTCGCGCGAGCGCTTCCAGCGCTTCTTCGCCAACGCGCCGGTTGGGATCGCGCTGATCGATCGGTTCGGCCGTCTGGAGGAGGCGAACCGGGCGCTCGGGGAACTGGTCGGCGCCCGGCCGCAGGATCTGATCGGCGAGCCGCTGATGGGCTTTGTCACCGAGGAGGATCGCCGCGAGATCGCGGTCAAGCTCGCCGCCGCGGCCGACGGCGCAGCCCACCCGGGACCGGTCGATGTACGCCTCAAGGGCCCGCGCGAGCGCCGATGCGTGGTGTTCCTCAGCCGGCTCGACGGGACCGAGGGCGGCGATGGCGGCCTGATGCTGCATTTCATCGACGTCACCGAACAGAAGAACCTGGAGGTACAGTTCGCGCAGTCTCAGAAGATGCAGGCGGTGGGTCAGCTCGCCGGCGGCGTGGCGCACGATTTCAACAATCTGCTGACCGCGATGATCGGGTTCTGCGATCTGTTGCTGATGCGGTTTCGGCCGGGCGACCCGTCCTTCGCCGACATCATGCAGATCAAGCAGAACGCCAACCGCGCCGCCAATTTGGTGCGTCAGCTATTGGCCTTCTCGCGCCAGCAGACATTGCAGCCGCGCATCATCGACATCACCGACGTCTTGGTTGAGCTGTCGCATCTGTTGCGCCGGCTGATCGGCGAGAATATCGAGTTGAAGGTCGTGCACGGCCGCGATCTGGGCCTGGCCAAGGTCGATCAGGGCCAGCTCGAGCAGGTCATCATCAACCTCGCGGTCAACGCGCGCGATGCGATGGGCGGCGGCGGGACCTTGACGATCCGCACCGCCAACATGACCCAGACGAGCGCGGTGCGGCGCGGGCACGAGGCGATGCCGAGCGGCAATTACGTGCTGATCGAGGTGGTCGACACCGGGGTCGGCATCCCCAAGGAAAACCTGCAGCGCATCTTCGAGCCGTTCTTCTCGACCAAGGAAGTGGGCTCGGGAACCGGGCTCGGGCTCTCGACGGTGTACGGCATCGTCAAGCAGACCGGCGGCTTTATCTTTGTCGACAGCGCGCCGGGCCGGGGCGCCGTGTTCCAGATCTTTCTGCCGCGCCACCAGATGGCCGAGGGCGCACTCGGCGCTCGCGCCGAAGCAGCCGAGCCGCCGCCGGTGCGCGACCTGACCGGCATCGGCACGGTCATGCTGGTTGAAGACGAGGACCCGGTGCGGATTTTCGGCGCCCGGGCGCTGCGCAACAAAGGCTACACGGTGATCGAGGCGAAGAGCGGCGAGGGCGCGCTCGAAATGATCCGCGCCGCCAGCGAGAAGATCGATTTGTTGATCACCGATGTCGTGATGCCGCGCATGGACGGCCCGGCGCTGGTCCGCGAGGTGCGCGAGATCCATCGCGACATGAAGGTGATCTTCATCTCCGGCTATACCGAGGATTCGTTCCGCCAGCGCCTCGACAGCGACAGCGACATCCATTTCCTTCCCAAGCCCTTCAGCCTGAAACAGCTCGCCAGCAAGGTCAAAGAGGTGATCAGCGGCGAGGCCGCGTAGCCGGAGGCGCATCGAGGCGGCGCAGATCTCGTGCCGCCCGACAACCCCTTTCGACACGGGAGGTTTAGGGTTGATGATGGGTAGCTCAGTCGCGATAAGGCATTTCCGGATCGCCTGCATAGCCATCGCCATGGCAATCTCATCGATGATGAGCCTCGTTCGCTCGGCGTCGGGCGAAACGGTCACGCTTCGGGTCGGGCATTTCCCGAACGTCACGCATATGCAAGCGCTGATCGCTCACGGCCTGTCGCGCCAAGGGCGCGGCTGGTTTGAACAGCGCCTCGGCCCGGACGTTAAGATAGAATGGTTCGTCTACAATGCCGGGCCGAGCGCGATGGAGGCGATATTCGCTGGAGCGATCGACCTGACCTATGTCGGCCCCAGCCCGGCCATAAACGCTTACGCGAGGGCGCGCGGGGAAGATATCCGTATCATCTCCGGTGCGGTTGAGGGCGGGGCGGCGCTGATCGTGCAGCCCGATTCTGGTCTGCGCAATCCGGCCGATTTCCGCGGCAAGAAACTGGGCACCCCGCAACTTGGAAATACGCAGGATGTGGCGGCGCGCGCCTGGCTGGCAGCCGGTGGCCTCAAGATTACGCTGACCGGCGGCGATGCGCAGGTGATTCCGACCGCCAATGCGGATCAGCTCGGGCTATTCCAGCGCCGCGAGCTGGACGCTGTGTGGACCGTCGAACCCTGGGTCTCGCGTCTGGAGATAGAGGCCAACGGCACGGTTCTTATTGAGGAGAAAGACGCGGTCACGACCGTTCTCGTGACCAGCGCCAAGACATTGGCTCGACGGCGCGAATTGGTTCGCCGGTTTGCCGCCGCGCATGAGGAGCTGACGGAATGGATCCGGAAAAATCCCGGGGATGCCCAAGCGGCGGTGCGCGAAGAGCTGATTGCGGAAACCCGCACCGAGGTCAAGCCGGCGCTTATCGCGCATGCTTGGCCGCGGATCGTCGTCACCGGCAAGATCGCCCGCGAACCGCTTGATGCGTTTGTCAAGAAGGCAAAGGAAGCCGGCTTTTTGCGCACCCTGCCGGATTTGTCGCGTCTCATAGAGAGGCCCTGATGTTCGAGACCGATGCTCCGCGCACGGACCCGGCCCCCGACCCCGACATTGATACGTGTCTGGCCGAAATGCATCCCGCTGACATGCCCGAGACCGACATCGTCGAGGAGGGTGGGGAAGGCGACCTCGTCGTTGACGCCGTCTCCAAGCGCTTCCGCACCGGCCGGACCGACGTGCATGCGCTCGATAATGTCAGTCTTCACGTGAGGCCCGGCGAATTTGTCTGCCTTGTCGGTCCGAGCGGCTGCGGCAAGTCTACGCTCCTCGACATCATCGCCGGCTTGACCCGGCCGGACCAGGGAGAGGTACGGGCCGACGAGCTTGTGGTGGCCGGCCCCCACCGGCACCGGCTGGTCATGTTCCAGGAGGCAGCGCTGTTTCCGTGGCTCAACACGCTGGGCAACGTGATGTTCGGCTTGAAGCTCGTGCGCGGGCTGACGCGCCAGCAGCGCGTCGAAATCGCGCGGAGTCACCTTCGTCTTGTCGGGCTCGAGAAATTCGCGCGGGCCAATCTGCACGAGCTGTCCGGCGGCATGCGCCAGCGCGTCGCGCTGGCACGGGCCCTGGCCCCCGATCCGCGCGTGCTCCTGATGGACGAGCCGTTCTCGGCGCTCGATGCGATGACCCGCGAGCAGCTCTATCTCGACCTGCAGCGCATCCGCGAGCAGCGCCGCAAAACAATCGTGCTCGTCACCCATAACGTGCGGGAAGCGGTCTGCCTCGCCGACCGGGTAATCCTGATGTCGTCGCCTCCGGGCCGTATCCGGGACGAGTTTACGATCTCCTTGCCCCAGCCGCGCGACATCAACACCGCCGAGGTTGCGAGCTACGCCAGCCGGATCACGACCGCTCTGCGCAACTATGCCGACTCCGATCTCGCACCATGAGGCGCTTCATCATCGCCACCCTGTTCTTTGTCGCGCTGCTCGGGGCTTGGCAGGCGATGGTGCTGAGCGGACGCTGGTCCCCGGTGCTGTTGCCCTCGCCGGCGGCGGTCGGCGAGTATCTCTGGACGGCGCTGTGGGATGGTACGCTGATCGAGGCGATCGAAGTCACGATGCGGCGGCTGCTGGTCGGATACGCGATTGGAATCGCGCTGGGGCTGCCGCTCGGGCTGCTGTCGAGCCGGTTCACGTTTTTCGAGGATACGGTCGGCGTGTTGGCGCTCGGGCTGCAAACGCTGCCGAGCGTGTGCTGGATACCGCTGGCGCTCTTGTGGTTCGGCCAAAGCGAGGGGGCGATGCTGTTCGTTGTCGTGATGGGATCGGCGTGGTCCGTTGCGATTGCGACGGATACCGGCGCCCGCACGATCCCCCCGGTCTTCGCGCGGGCCGCCCGCACGATGGGATCCGAGGGTTTTCATCAATGGACCCGCGTGATCCTGCCGGCATCGCTGCCGTACTTGATCAGCGGCATGAAGCAGGGCTGGGCGTTTGCCTGGCGGTCGCTGATGGCGGCCGAGATTTTCGTGACGATCCTGACCGGTTTCGGCCTGGGTCAGCTGCTCCATTACGGCCGAGAGCTGAACGCGATGGAGCAGGTCATCGCGATAATGGTGGTGATCGTCGCGATCGGGCTCCTGGCCGACAAGGCGCTGTTCGCACCCTGGGAACGGTTCCTGCACCGTCGCTGGGGGACAGGCGGCACAGCGGCGACCTGAGCGGGCGGCGACCTGAACGAGTGCTGCGAAGCGGGTTTAGCCCACCGACCCCTCAGCTCAGCGCGTCGAGCTGGTCGATGGTGAGGCCGCCGGGGACGATCGTGATCGGGATGCGCATGCGCGCCGCGGGCTTGCCGGTCAGGTAGGAGATCAGCGGCCCCGGGCCTTCGGGTCCGGTGCCGGCGGCAAGCACCAGTATCGAGATCGCCGGCTCCTCGTTGATCAGCGCCAGCAATTCGTCGCGCTGGCGGCCCTCGCGGATGTAGACCATCGGCATCGAGCCGGCGATCGGACCGATTTCGTCGCAAAGCTGCTGGATGAGCTGCTCGGCGGCCTCGCGCCGCTCGGCGCGCGCCAGCTCGGCGATGGCGTGAAAATGCTGCAGTTCGGCCGGCTCGGTGACATACAGCATCGCGACCCGGCCGCCGGTATGCGCCGCGCGCCGCGCCGCGTAGTGCACGGCGATGCGGTGCTCCGGCGTCTCGTCGACGACGACGAGAAAAACACGCGGTACGCTATCCGGCATCGCGCAGGGCTCGCTTTGAGTCAAAGGCCGCGGAAGGGCAGGCTGGCAAGCCATCCTGCCACCACCGCCGTCAGCACCGCAATCGCGCCGTAGGCTGCCGCTTCGCGCGTCGCGAAATCGTAGAGCGCCGCATCGATGCCAACCTTGGAGACGACGAGGGGCGTCGTTTGCCCGCCGACCACGTCGCGGTCGCGCACCAGAAAAATTTGCACGAGATAGGTTCCGGTCGGCACGTTGGCGGGAAACGCCAGCGTCGCGCGAAACAACCGTTCACCGAGAAACGCGATCTTGCTGGTTTCCCGGGCAAACAATCCGAGCCGCCGCTGTTCCTCGACCAGCGCCTCGGCAAACCCTCGGGCGCGGTCGGGGGCCACAAACGACACCGGCTCGTACTTCAAGTTGTTCGCCCCGATTCGATAGAGCGCCGCGGTCGCCGGCGGGAGCAGCGTGTCGAGCGGCCGGCTCGCCGCGACCGAATAAAAACTCGGAACATTGTCGAAGGTCACCGATTCGGCATTGACCCAGATGCCGGCGACCTTGCCCTTGCGCCAGACGGTCATGTCGCGGTCGGGCCCGCGCACCACGGCGATAATGTCGCCCGGTCCGTCGGTGGCGCCGAACAGCACCACGGAGTCGCCGCTGAACCCGCCGCCGATCGCGATGATGTGGGTGCTCAGATCGGCGACGATCGCGGCGCCGCGCGCCGGACCGGAAGCGAGCGCGAGGAACAGCAGCACCGCCCATCCAAGCCGGTGCGGCGCGCGCCGCAGGAAGCCCGGGTTCATCCCTGTTCCGTGGTGATGCTGTAGAGGCTGGCCGGGCGCACCGTCAGGTCGAAGGCGAGCTTGGCCGCGACCGTCAGGACCAAGAGGGCGAGCAGAAAGCGCAGCTGCTCGCCACCCAGCCTTGTGCCGATTCGGGCGCCGACCTGGGCGCCGAGCACCCCGCTGACGAGCAGCACCAGCGCCAACACCGCGTCGACGGTGTGATTGGTATAGGCCTGCAGGAACGTAACGTTCGACGCGACAAAGATGATCTGCAACAGCGAGGTGCCGGGCACCACGGCGGTCGGCATGCCGAGCATGTAGATCATCGCCGGAACCATCATGAACCCGCCGCCGATCCCGAGAACTCCGGCGACGATGCCGATCGCGAAGCCCAGGCCGATCGGCAGCAGCGCGCTGATATAGAGCTTCGAGCGACGGAACCGCGTCTTGAGTGGCAGGCCGTGCATCCAGTTGTGCTGATGCAGCTTGCGGCGGGACCCGCCCGGACGGCGCCGGCGCAGCACGGTGCGCACGCTCTCGACCCCCATCAGCGTGCCGAGGGTGCCGAGCAGTGCGACATAAGAGAGCGAAATGACCAGCTCGATTTGCCCCAGACGCCGCAGGATCGTGAACAGCAAGACCCCGAGAAACGAGCCGGCCAGCCCGCCCAGCAGCATGATGAAGCCCATCTTGAAATCGACATTGCCGCGCCGCCAATGCCCCAGCACCCCCGAAACCGAGGCGCCGACGACCTGATGGGCGGAAGCAGCCACCGCCATCGCCGGCGGCACCCCGATAAAGATCAACAGGGGGGTCAGCAGAAATCCGCCGCCGACGCCGAAGATGCCGGAAATCACGCCGATCGCGGCGCCCAGGCCGAGGAGGACGAAAACGTCGACCGAAACCTCGGCAATCGGCAGGTAGATATCCATCGTCGGGCAGAAACCGCTGGTTCCACGAATCGCCTGTGACGCGCCGCACCGCGAAACGGGCAGCATGTCACGGAAACTTACAGCCCACATGGCGTTCAGGAAAGCGGCAATCCCCGGTCGAACAAGTTAAAGGCCCGCAAGATCGGATCGCCGGACTGCGCCGGTTAAGGCCGCAACAGGCCGGTGATGTCCTGGACCTCGCGCAGGACCGGCATCGCGATTGCCGCCGCGCGCTCGGCGCCGCGCTTCAAAATCGCGTCGATATGGCCGGTTTCGGCCAGCAACCGGCGCATCTCACCGCCGATATGGCCGAGCACCTCGACCGAGAGGGCGGACAGCGCCTCCTTGAAGGTCGAGAAATTCTGCCCGGCAAAGCGCGCCAGCGCCGCCTCGCGCGACTCTCCGGCAAGGGCGGCGTAGATGCCGACGAGGTTGTCGGCCTCGGGGCGGGTTTCGAGCGCGGCGATCGTATCCGGCAGCGGCTCGGGATCGGTCTTGGCCCGGCGGATCTTCAGCCCGATCAGCTCGGAATCGTCGGTCATGTTGATGCGCGAATAATCCGAGGTGTCGGATTTCGACATTTTCCTGGCGCCGTCGCGCAGGCTCATGACCCTCGTCGCCGTGCCGAAGATCTGCGGCTCGGGCAGCGGGAAGAAATCGCGCTCGTAGCGGCGGTTGAACGCCCCGGCGATGTCGCGGGCCAGCTCCAAATGCTGCTTCTGGTCCTCGCCGACCGGCACGTGGGTCGCCTTGTAGGCGAGGATGTCGGCCGCCATCAGCACCGGATAGGCATAGAGGCCGAGCCCGGCATTGTCGCGGTGCTTGCCGGCCTTCTCCTTGAACTGGGTCATCCGGTTGAGCCAGCCGAGCGGGGTCAGGCAGCTCAGCAGCCAGGAGAGCTCGGCATGGGCGCTGACCATGCTCTGGTTGAAGATGATGCAGCGCTCCGGGTCGATCCCGGCGGCGATATACGCCGCGGCGACCTCGCGGGTCGAGGCGCGCAGCTCGGCCGGGTCCTGCGGCAGGGTCAGCGCGTGCAGATCGACGATGCAGAAAATGCACTCGTAATCGTGCTGCAGCGTCACCCAGTTGCGGATCGCGCCGAGATAATTGCCGAGGTGAAGATTGCCGGTCGGCTGTACGCCGGAAAAGATTCGGTTCATGTGGCCTCACTCCCCATCCTGCCCTCCCCCGCCTGCGGGGGAGGGCAGGGTGGGGGCTGGGCTGTTATCGCCCACCGCGACGTGCGTCAAGCCGCTTGCCGCCGCAACTGGCCGCGCAATTCGCGCCAATCGGTGACGCCGAGCGCGAGGACCAGGGCCGCGAAGGCGACAATGCCGGCCAGGATCATCAGCGCGAGGGTAGCCAGCCGCATCAGCGCCGGGCCGGCAACCGCCGGATCGAGCAGCAGGCGCAAACCCACCAGGATCGCCGCCATGCCGATCGTCGCCGCCGCTATCCGCGGGATATTGCGGGTCGCGCGGCGATCGAGGCGGAAATGGCCGTGCCGGGCGAGCAGGACCAGCAGGGTCACGGCCTGCAGCCAGCCCGCCGCCGACAGCGCGATCGCCACCCCGACATGCGCGAGAAACTGCATCAGCACGATGGTCAACACCAGATTGGCGACCATCGTCGCGACCGCCACCTTGACCGGGGTCGCGGTGTTGCGGTGCGCGTAAAAGCCCGGCGCCAATACCTTGACCAATACGAAAGCCGGCAGTCCCGCCGCATAGGCCGCGAGCGCCGCGGCGGTCGCCGAAGCTTCGGCTGCGCCAAACGCGCCGCGCTCGAACAGGACGGACAGGATCGGCTGCGCCAGGATCGCGAGGCCCGCCGCCGCCGGCAGGGTCAGGAGCAGCGCCAGCTCGACGCCGCGGTTCTGCGTCGCCGCCGCCCCCGCTGCATCGCCGGCGCGGACCTGGCGCGACAACAGCGGCAGGATCGCCGTGCCGATCGCGATCCCGACGACGCCAAGCGGCAGCTGGTTCAGCCGGTCGGCATAATAGAGATAGGACACCGATCCGCTCGCCAACAGCGAGGCCAGCGCGGTCGAGATCACCAGGTTGATCTGGGTGATTCCGGCGCCGAAGACGCCCGGCCCCATGATGCGCAGCGTTTCCCGGACCCTGGGGGTCAGCCGCGGCAGGCGCAGGCGCAGCGCGACCCCGGCCCGAGCGCAGGACAGCATCAGCCACAGGAATTGCGCGACCCCGGCCGCAGTCAATGCCCAGGCCAGCGCCTGCCCGTCATGCCAGCCTTGCCAGTCCCCGGCTTGCGAGCGATGCCGCGCCATCAACAACAGCGCCGCGATCAGGAACAGGTTCAGCAGGACCGGGGTCGCCGCGGGAGCGGCAAACCGGTCGACCGTGTTCAACAGCCCGCCCAGCAGCGCGGTCAGCGAGATGAACAGCAAATAGGGGAAGGTGATGCGGGTCAACGTGACGACCAGCTCGAACTTGCCGGGCTCGGCGGCGAACCCCGGAGCGACCGCCGTCATCACCCACGGCATGAAAATTTCCCCGAGCACGACAAAGGCGAAGAGCACCGCGAACAGCACCGCGAAGGCTTCCTCGGCGAAAGCGCGCGCCGCGGGCTTCCCGCCCTCCGCGAGCGCCCCCGAGGCCAACGGCACGAAAGCGGCGCCGAAGGCGCCCTCGGCGAACAGGCTGCGGAACAGATTGGGCAGGCGCTGCGCGACAAAAAACGCATCGGCAATCGGACCGGCGCCGAGGATCGCCGCGGTCAGGATGTCGCGGATAAAGCCGAAGACGCGGCTCACCAGCGTCAACGAGCCGACCGTCGCGACCGAGCGGAGCAAAGCCATGCGGCGCCGGTGTAGAGGAAAACCGCCGCGGAGAAAATGGCCTCGGCCGCCCTTGTGTTTTCGCCGATGACCGGTAACGCTGTCGCCCGTCACCAGTGGGAGGCGGGCATGGCCGAGACCAGGATCGGGGTGATCGGATGCGCCGGCCGGGTTGGCCGCATGCTGATTGCCGACATCGTCGCCACGGAGGGCTGCGTGTTGGCCGGCGGCACCGCGAGGCTGGGGAGCGCGGCGCTCGGTCGGGATCTGGGCGAATTGGCCGGGATCGCTCGCA
Organism: Rhizobium sp. Q54; assembly: GCA_945861155.1. Classification (GTDB taxonomy): domain Bacteria; phylum Pseudomonadota; class Alphaproteobacteria; order ATCC43930; family CGMCC-115725; genus DATARH01. The sequence goes on along the minus strand of CAMATN010000038.1, from coordinate 13,246 downwards.
CCGGCAGCGCCGTCGCCGCCGACCTGGAAAAGCTGCTGCGCGACAGCGATGTCGCGATCGAGTTCACTACCCCCGGCGCTACCGCCGAGCACGCCGTGATCGCGGCGCGGCTTGGGAGGCCCCTCGTCATTGGCACAACCGGCCTCCACGGCACCGAGGAACAGGCGGTGCGCGAGGCGGCAAGCCGCGTGGCGATCGTTTGGGCGGCCAATACCAGCCTTGGCATCAATCTGCTGATGGGGCTCGTCGAGCAGGTCGCGGCGCGGCTCGGGCCGGACTGGGACCTGGAAATCCTGGAGATGCACCATCGCGGCAAGGTCGATGCCCCGTCGGGCACCGCGCTCGCCCTCGGACGGGCCGCCGCCGCGTCGCGCGGGGTTGCGTTCGACGACATCGCGCAACGCGGTCGCGACGGCATCACCGGGCCGCGCCCCGTTGGTGCGATCGGCTTCGCTTCATTGCGCGGCGGCGACAATATCGGCGAGCACCATGTGATGTTCGCCGGGCTCGGCGAGCAGCTCGAACTGACGCATCGCGCGACCAATCGCGGCATTTATTCGAAAGGCGCGGTGCGCGCGGCGCTGTGGCTGGTCGGCAAGCCGCCCGGTCTTTACGGCATGAAGGAAGTGCTCGGGCTGTAAGGCGGTTGAATGCTTTCGCTCGGATTGATATATTTCTCTCATGATCAATGCTGACCAAATCCGCGCCGCGCGAGCGTTATTGCGGTTGGAGCAAGCCGAGGTGGCACGGCGGGCTCAAATCTCGGTGGCGACGCTGCGCCGCGTCGAAGGCGACACGGAAAAGCCCCGCGCCTCGGCCCGCGCGGTCAAATCCATTCAGCATGCTCTGGAAGCGGCGGGCATTGAATTCGTCGACAATGGTGTACGGCGGCGGCGGCGGCGAAGCTCGGAAGAAGTGGAGGGGCGGGTTCGCAAGATCATGGAAATTGCGCATCGATCCGCTAAATTCGCGGCTGAAAACCCAGGCGGTTTTTCCGAGGAAGACCTGTACGACGAAAACGGCCTGCCGGCGTGATTGTCATCGATACGTCCGCGCTCGTCGCGATTCTGCGAGAAGAGCCGGAAGCAAGCCTATTTGCCAACGCCATCGGCGAAGCTGAACGCTGCTTTTTTTCGGCTGTCGGCTTGTTTGAGGCGTCGATGGTGATGGTCGGCCGTGGTCCCGTCGAATCGGCGCAAGGATTGGACAATTTGATCACCGAGCTTTCGGTCGAGATTGTCCCGTTCGATGATGAGCAAGCCCGCCAAAGCCGCGCTGCATTTATTCGTTTCGGCAAGGGCCGGCACCCTGCCGGCCTCAATTTCGGCGATTGTGTTTCCTACGCGCTGGCGCGGTCGATGGACTTGCCGCTGCTGTTCAAGGGAGAAGATTTCGCCAGGACCGATGTCGTGTCCGCTCGGTAGCGGGCGCTGAGGAGAACCGATGGCTGATCATGACATTCGGCAAAAGGCCGAGGGCATTTCCCGGCTGTTCCGCGAGTGCCGGCCGACCGACATCCTGCCGCCCGAACTGATGCCGGCGGGTATCGACGAGGCCTACCGGATACGGCACGAGTTCGAGGCGATCGAGATGGCGCGCGGGCGCGGCGCCGTCGCGGGCTACAAGATCGGGCTGACGACGCCGATCATGCAAAAGCTCTGCGGGGTCGACGAGCCGTGCTACGGCGCGATCTTCGCCAGCGAGGTACATCACCGCCGCGCCGAACTGACCACCGCCAAGTATTGCCGGCTCGGCATCGAGACCGAGATCGCGGTGCGGCTCGGCGAGGATTTGCCGCAGGGCGGGGACCGCGACCAGGTCGCGGCGGCGGTCGAGAGCTGCATGGCGGCGATCGAGCTGCTCGAAGATCTGCGCCACGATTACAAGCGGCTCAGCGCCGCGGCGATGGTCGCCGGCAATGTCTGGAATGCCGGGGTGGTGCTGGGCGCGCCGGTGGCGGAGTGGCGCCGGCTCGACCTCTCCCAAGCCACCGCGCGCCTCACCATCAATGGGCGCGAAATCGGCAGCGGCAAGGGCGGCGACGTGATGGGCAACCCGCTCAACGCGCTGGCATGGCTCGCCACCAAGCTCGCCGCCGCCGGCACGCCATTGAAGCGCGGCATGGTGGTGATGACCGGCAGCATGGTGCCAATCCAATTCCCCGCCCCCGGCGACCGCGCGATTGTCGAGGTGGCAGGACTCGGCGCAGCCGAACTGGTCGCGACCTGAGCGGGTGCCGGACCCTTACCCGTTGTTCCGCCCGCTATTGCGGGCATTGCCGCCCGAGACCGCGCATCGGGTGACGCTGGCGGCGCTTGCCGCCGGACTCGGCGGCCAGCGTTCGACCCCCGACCCGCCGGTCCTGGCGCAGCGCCTGTGGGGCCGCGATTTTCCGAACCCGATCGGTATCGCCGCCGGTTTCGACAAGGATTCGCGGGTGCCGGATGCGCTGCTGCGCCTCGGCTTCGGTTTTGTCGAAACCGGCACGGTGACGCCTCGGCCGCAGCCGGGCAATCCGAAGCCGCGCGTGTTCCGGCTCGACGCCGACGCGGCCCTGATCAACCGGCTGGGGTTCAACAGCGGCGGACTCGACAAGCTGGTCGCGCGGATGACGGCGCGGGTCGGCCGCGCCCGGACGGGCGGCATCGTCGGCATCAATCTCGGCCGCAACCGCGACAGCATCGACGCGGTCGCGGATTATGTCGAGGGCGTGCGGCGCACCGCGGCGCTGGCGGATTATCTGGTAATCAACATCTCGTCGCCGAACACCCCGGGGCTGCGCGATTTGCAGGCCCATGCCGCGCTCGAAGCGCTGTTGCGGCGGGTCCTGTCGGCGCGCGACGAGACCGGGGCTCATCCGCCGCTGCTGGTCAAGATCGCCCCGGATTTGTCGTCCGACGAATGCTCCGACATCGCCGCAGTCGCGCTCGCCGCCGGGATCGACGGGATCATCGTGTCCAACACGACGGTCGCGCGCCCGTCCGGCCTGCGCAGCCGACACGCGAGCGAAGCCGGCGGGCTTAGCGGCCGGCCCCTGTTCGAGCAATCGACCGCGGTGCTTCGCGACATCTACCGATTGACCCAGGGCCGGCTGAAGCTGATCGGAGTCGGCGGCGTGGCGAGCGCGGCCGATGCCTATGCCAAGATTTGCGCCGGCGCCGCGCTGGTGCAGCTTTATACCGCGCTCGTCTTCGCCGGCCCGGCATTGCTCGGCGACATCAAGACCGGGCTCGCAGAGCTGCTTCGTCGCGACGGCTTTGCTTCGGTCGCCGACGCGGTCGGCGCCGACCACCACAATTCGGCGGAGATCACCCCGTCGCGAAAGCCGGCATGATGTCGCGGGCGAAGCGGCGCAGATTGTCGCGTGAGCCCGCGCCGCTCAGCAGCACGTACTCGACCCCAACGGCACGCAATGCGGCCAGCTTGGCGGCGATTTCGTCCGGCGTGCCGATCAGCGCGTTCGCTTCGCGCGCGCCGGGCGCGTCGGAATAGCCGAGGATGTGCGAACCGGCCCGGCTCTCCGACCCGCGCGAAAGAGTAAGCAGGCGCTGGTTCGCCTGCGCCTGCCGGCCCAGCGCCGCCGCCGTCTCGTCCGCATCGGCGGCGACAAAGAAATTGCGCGCGACCGCGACCCGCATCGGGTCGAACACATGGCCGGCGGCTTCCAGTTCGCTTCGGTAAAGGGCGATGCGCTCGCCGATCAGTTCCGGCGCGGCGAACTGGTCGAGCAGCAGGTTGGACCCGCGCCGCGCACAGCCGCGGATCGATTCGGCGCTGCTCGCCGCCATCCATAACGGTGGGTGCGGGCGCTGCGCCGGCGGCGGCTCGACCACGATCTGATCGAAATGCCAGTAGCGGCCGGCGTGGGAAAAGGGTTCGTCCGAAATCCACGCCCGGGTGATCACCGCGAGCCCCTCCTCGAAGCGGCTTTCGGCCTCGGCCGGCGGCATCGCGAAGCCGAAAAATTCGTTGTGGCGATAGCCCTTGCCGATGCCGAAATCGAGCCTTCCGCCCGACAACAGGTCGAGCGTCGCGGCCTGCTCGGCGAGCAGCACCGGGTTGTGCCAGGGCAGCACGATGACCGCCGTGCCGAGGCGCAGCGTCGTCGTTCGCGCGGCCACCCAGGTCAGCAGGTTGAGCGTCGCCGAAACTTGGCCGATCGCGGTGAAATGGTGCTCGGTGACAAAGCTGCCGTGAATGCCAAGCGCCTCGGCCTCGACCTGATACTCGACGAAATCGTGGTAGCCCCGCGCGCTTTCCGCCGCCGCGACCCCGCGCCGCGCCGCCGCCCCGCCAAACAATCCGAACCGCATCGGCACCCGCCCTTTGTTGCTGTATCTTGCGGGAATTAAATATCACGTGGCGGAGCAAATGACGGTACGGCTGATCGACGGCATGCGGGCGCTGGCGCCGCGTTATGACGGGTTCATTCTCGATTTGTGGGGCGTGGTGCATGACGGGGTCGCGCCGTTTCCGGGCGTCCTCGATTGCATGGGTCGGCTGATCGAGGAGGGCAAGCGCGTCGTGCTGCTGTCGAACGCGCCGCGCCGGGCCGACGACGTCGTCAACCGCATCGCCAAGATCGGCGTGCCGCGCGGGCTCTATCACGCGGTCATGTCGTCGGGCGAGGAGGCCTGGCAGCATCTCCACCGGCGTGACGAGCCGTTCTACGCGGCGCTCGGCCGGCGCTGTCTGCATATCTGCTCCGAGCGCGACCTTGATATGCGCGAGGGGCTCGACCTCGATTTTGTCGGGACGCCGGCGGCGGCCGATTTCATCCTCAACACCGGCCCGGCCGAGTGGGAGGACACGCACGAGGATTACGCGCCGCTGCTGCTCGCGGCGCGCGAGCGCGACCTGCCGATGGTATGCGCCAACCCCGACCTCGTCGTGATCCACGGCGGCAAGCCCGCTTTGTGCGCCGGGGCGATTGCCGAGCAATACGAGGCGATGGGCGGGCGGGTGCGCTGGCACGGCAAGCCCCACAAATCGGTCTATGACAGCTGCTTCGCACTACTGGGGATTGCCGATCACGGCCGCATCCTCGCGATCGGCGACAGCCTGCGCACCGACATCGCCGGCGCGGCGGCGGCCGGGGTCGACAGCCTGTTGGTCGCCGGCGGCATCCACGCCGCCGAATTCACCGCCGGCTGGAAACTGGACCTCGACCGGGTCGCCGCCGCGATAAACAAAAGCGGCGCCAAACCGATCGGAGTCGCCGCGAGCTTCGTGTGGTAGCCGGGAAAATGGTCAGTGGCCGGCGCGGTGCAGGATCGCCTCGCGCATGCCGGTGTCGTATTCCTGGCCGAGCGGGGTCAGGATCACCGCCTCCGGCAATTTCGGATGAATGAGCCCCTTGCGTTCGAGCGCCGCCCAGACCGCCGGGTTGCGTAAGCCGGTCGCGTCGCGCGCCGCGACGACCGCCTCGCCCAAATGGAAGTGATCGCCGTGCGGGTTGGGCAGCTCGGTGATCGCGACCCCGCCCGGCTCATCCTCCGGCGCGGGTTTGCCGGCGATTCGCGCCAGCTCCTGCAGCAAGGTCAGCGTCTTCAGCTGCAGCGGGTTGAGGTTGAGCGGGTTGTGTTTCGGCGGCATCGGGCTTGATTAGACTGTCGCGGCCCCGGATGCAATGCAGCGCGGCGGGCGAATTTTTCAGCCCGGCCCGCTGACCCCGGCCTCGGCAAAGCTCGCCATGCCGGAATGGCAGGCGGCGGCAGCCTTGAGCAGCCCCAAGGCGAGGGTCGCGCCCGACGCCTCGCCGAGCCGCATGCCAAGATCCAATAAGGGGCGCATGCCGAGGCGTTCGAGAAGGCGGCGGTGCCCCGGCTCGGCCGAGACGTGGCCGGCGATGCAATGGTCGAGCGCGCGCGGATCGGCGGCGTAGAGCACCGCGGCGGCGGCGCCGGCCGAATACCCGTCGAGCACGACCGGGACCCGCCCCATGCGCGCCGCCAGGATCGCTCCCACCATCGCGGCGAATTCCAGCCCGCCGAGCCGGCACAGCAGCTCGAACGAATCGCAGGGCGGGTCCTGGGGTCCGGGCAGATGGCGCGCGACCGCCGCGGCGACGATTTCGCGCTTCCGGTCGAGCACCGCGCCGGCGACCCCGGTGCCCGGCCCCGTCCATTCGCCCGAATCGCCGCCGAACAGGCCGAGGCACAGCGCCGCCGCGACCGTCGTGTTGGCGATCCCCATCTCGCCGACGGCCAGCGCGTCGATCCCGGGTTCGACCGCTGTCATGCCGTAGGCGATCGCGCGGGCGCATTCCGATTCGCTCATCGCCGGCATGTCGACGATGTCGGCGGTCGGGGTGTCGAGATTCATCTCGTAGACCCGCAGATCGGCATCGATGACCCGGCACAGCTGGTTCACCGCCGCGCCTCCGGCGATGAAATTCTGCACCATCTGCGCTGTCACCGCGGCGGGATAGGCCGAGACGCCGCGCGCCGCGACCCCGTGATTGCCGGCAAAAACGACGGTGCGCGGATGGTCGATGCGAGGCGGATGACGCCCCTGCCAGGTCGCGAGCCAGACCGCTAGTTCTTCGAGACGGCCGAGCGAACCGGCCGGCTTGGTCAGCTGACTCTGGCGTTGCGCCGCCGCGCTGCCAGCGTTGAGATCGGGGCCGGGCAGATGCGACAACAACGCGCGAATTTCGTCCAGCCGAGGCGCCGGATCGGACATCGAATCTCTCCAATCGACCGCGCTTAGAGACGTCGAACGCTGCGTCAGCGCTTGGCGGCGGCGCGCTGGAGCATCTGCACGATCGCCGGGCGGCGGCTGTCAGCGGCCCAGCTCAGCGCGTCGCGCCCGGTGAAATCGGTTTTTCGGGGATTGGCTCCCTTGGCCAGCAGCGTCTGCACGATGGCGCCGTTGCCGCGGCTCGCCGCGACCATCAGCGGCGTCATCCCGTTCCTGTTTTCGGCGTCGACCGTGGCCCCGACATCGAGCAGCAGCTGCGCCATCTCGACCTGGTTGCGGTCGGCGGCGTAGCTCAGCGCGGTGTTGCCGAGTCTGTCCTTGACATCGACCTGGGCTTTGGCCTTGAGCAGGATAGCCGCGATCTGCAGATTGCCGTTGATCGCGGAGATATGCAGACCGGTGCGGCCGTTCTCATCTGTGTCGTTGGGGCTGTTGCCGCTGCCGACCAGCTGACGCACCTTGTTGGCGTCGTTCTGCCCGACGGCGCGCGCGACATTATCGTGATACGAACCGAACGGGTTCAGCTGGGCCTCGGCGCTTGCCGCCGCGACCAGGATCGCGAGGATGGCGCCACCAAGACGCCGGGTCGCACGAGCCATCATGACATCCTCTTCGCTTGCGCGAGGCCATCGAGACCAGCCAGCCAGTCGAGCGCCGCCTCGACCGTTTCGACCGCGGGGCCCGGTTCGCGCAGCGGGCGCCGCACCATCAGGACCGGCAGCCCCAGTTCGCGCGCGGCGATCAGCTTGGCCTCGGTGGCCGCCCCGCCGCTCGCCTTGCAGACGAGGACGTCGATGGCATGGTGCGTCAGCAAATGCCGTTCCTCGGCGAGGCTGAACGGTCCGCGTCCGAGCACGATTTGATGGCAGCGCAGCGGCAGCGCCTCGCGCGGCGGCTCGATCAGGCGCACGATAAAACGCACCCCGTTTACCCGCGCAAACGCGGCGGTCGAGCCGGCGCCGACGGTCAGCCAGGCGCACCGGCCGACCCGCTCGACCAATAGCGCGGCGGCCTCGATGCTGTCGACCTCGATCCAACGATCGAGCGGCTGGCGGCGCCACGGCGGGCGCAGCAGCGCCAGTCGCGGTACGCCGCTGCGCTCGGCGGCAACCCGCGCCGCCCGCGAGATCCCGGCGGCGAAGGGGTGGGTCGCGTCGATCAGGCGATCGATACGTTCGTCGATCAGATAGGCGGCGAGGCCAGCCGAACCGCCGAACCCGCCGATCCGCACCAGTCCGGGAATGGGCCCGGGATGGCGGGTCCGGCCGGCCAGCGCCGTCGTCACGCCGATGCCCTCGCCAAAGCGGGCAAGCGCGGCGCGCGCCAGCGCCACCGCCTCGCCGGTGCCGCCAAGGATCAGCAGGTTCGGTCGGGTCATGCAGCGAGCCCGTCCCGATGCGGCCCGCCGACCAGTGGCCCACCAACATGCGCGAGAAAAGCGCCGGTCCGATCGACGATCGCGACCTCGACCGCGATACCGCCGCTCAACGTAGCCAGGATGACTTCGCGGGCCTGGCGTGCGACGGTCTCGGCGAGCGCCGCGCCGCGCGCCCCCGCGATGTCGAGAACCTCCGACGCGCTGGCGCTGCGGGAAGCGGCCGCGATGGCCGCGGGCTCGGCGCCGAGCCCGGCGAGGAGGCGCGCCAGCACCGCGCAATCGACCCGACTGCGGCTCGAATGCAGATCGAGATGCCCGGCGGCGAGCTTGGCGAGCTTTGCGAACCCGCCGGCCAGCGTCAGCCGCGCCACCGGATGGCGGCGCAGGTATTTGAGCGTGCCGCCGACAAAATCGCCCATGTCGATCAGCGCGTGCTCGGGCAAATCGTAAAGCCGCTGCACCGCCCGCTCCGAGGTCGTGCCGGTCGCGGCGGCGATATGATCGAGACCGGCGGCGCGAGCGATGTCGATGCCGCGGTGGATCGCGTGGATCCACGACGCGCAGGAATACGGCACGACGATCCCGGTCGTGCCGAGCACCGACAGCCCGCCGACAATGCCGAGCCGCGCGTTCATCGTCTTCGCGGCGAGCAATTCGCCGCCGGGGATCGCCAGCGTGACGGTGACGTCGGGCGGTGGCGCGCCATTGGCCTCTGCAATTTCGGCGAGCGCCTCGGCGATCATCGCGCGCGGGCCCGGGTTGATCGCCGGCTCGCCGACGGCAAGCGCCAGACCAGGCCGGGTCACCGTGCCGATCCCCTCGCCGGCGCGGAAGCTTATGCCGGAGCCCGGCGCCGCCCAGGCCAGCTCGGCGATAATCATCGCGCCATGCGTCACGTCGGGGTCGTCCCCGGCATCCTTGACGATGCCGGCGCGGGCGTGCGCCTCGCCGCGTTCGGCGAGGGCCAGCGCAAAGCTCGGCATCTCGCCGCGCGGCAGCCGGATCGTGACCGGATCGGGAAAGCGGCCGGTCAAGAGCGCGGCAAACGCCGCGCGCGCCGCCGCCGCGGCGCAGGCGCCGGTGGTCCAGCCGCGGCGCAGCTTGCCCGTCTCGTCCCGTGCCATAAGCGATCTTAGCAAAATCGCGGTCGCTGGCTACCGTCCGGCACGCCCTTTGTATAGGGTTGCGGCGTGATCGACAGCGCGCGTCTCCATTTGGCTGAATTCGTCCCCGGCAGCGTATGGCTGGTGGGCGCCGGGCCGGGCGACCCGGGGCTCCTATCGGTACTGGCATTGCACGCGCTCGATCATGCCGACAGCGTCGTTTATGACGCTCTGGTCGACCCGCGCATTATCGAATTGGCGCGCCCCGGCGCCGCACTCGAATTTGCCGGCAAGCGCGGCGGCCGGCCGTCGCCGCGCCAGCCCGATATCTCGGCCCGGCTGATCCGGCTGGCGCAGGAGGGCGGCCGGGTGCTGCGGCTCAAGGGCGGCGACCCGTGCGTCTTCGGCCGCGGCGGCGAGGAGGCGTTGGCGCTGGCCGCCGCGCATATCCCGTTCCGCATCGTGCCCGGCATCACCGCCGGGATCGGCGGGCTCGCCTATGCCGGCATCCCGGTTACGCACCGCGACATCGCCTCGGCCGTCACCTTCGTCACCGGGCATGGTCGCGACGGCACAATGCCCGAGGGGGTCGATTGGGCGGCGATTGCGCATGGCTCGCCGGTCATCGTCTTGTACATGGCGCTCAATCATCTCGGTCACATTGCGGAGCGGCTGATCGCGGCCGGACGCTCGCCCGACGAACCGGTCGCGATCGTCAGCAAGGCGACGACCCCGGCGCAGCGGGTCGTGGTGTCGACGCTGGCGGATGCCGCCGCCTGCGCCGAGGCGGCGCGGATCGAAGCGCCGACGATCATCGCGATCGGCGAGGTCGTGCGTCTGCGCGCGGCACTCGACTGGTTCGGCTGCAAGGCAGGCGAGACGGCATAGCGATCAGCGCTACTGCCCGATCAGCGCGTCCGGAAATCGCAGCAGCAAGTTCAATTCGAGGGTTGGCTCCTGGATCCATTGCGGCAATGGCGGAAAACGCCTTACCGCGGCGACGATCTGTTCGACCCGCTCGTCGATATCGGGATAGCCCGAACCGCGCGCGACCGCGATCCGCGCGATCGTGCCGTCCCCAAGCACCAGGATGTTGAGCACGGTCTGGCCCCGGCGGCCGGCGATGAACGAGGGCGGCAGCAGGTGGAAATGGCGCCGCGTCAGCGCCACGAGATGGGCGAGGTAGTCGTCGCGGGTCGCTTCGGGCCCCAGCGTGCGCGCCGGCCGCGGCGGCTGACGCGGCGTCGGCTCCGGCTGAAGCAGCGCGGGAGTCGCCGTGGCCGCCTTGGCAGGCTCGGGTGGCGGGGCGGGCTTCTTCGGCGGCGGGACCAGGGCCGCGACCTTCGGCGGCGCGGGTGTGGGCGGGGCAGGTTTTTCCGGTGGCGCGGCGGTCTCGCCCATTTCCTCGGACGCGATCCGGCCCCGGGGCGGCGGTTTTATGTCAGGCGGCGGTTTTATGTCGGGTGCGGGTGGCGGCGGCTGCTCGATGACGAGCTGAACCGGTATCGGCGCGGCGATCTCGGCCGGCGCGCTGCTCCAGCTCAACAAAAACACCAGCGGCATTAGATGAATACCGAGCGAGGCCACGAGCCCCAGGGGCAGGTCGAATGGCAGGCCCCGGTTGCCTGCTGGCGGCGATGCTTCCTCCGGTTCTGCCGTCGCGCGATCGGGGTCGAGCCGCCCGCCCTCGTCGAATTCGATCAGAACCGGCGCGCGCGCCAGCACGGGTTCGGCCCACCCTGGTTCGGCCGGCGATGCCGTCCCCGTGTCGATACGGAATGCGTCGAGCGGATCGCCGTGCCGCACCTTACGCGCCTTGGGTCGGCCCGGCGAGATCGAGCCAGGCAGCCTCGTCGAGGGTCGCGAGCCCGAGCGCCGCGGCGCGTTTCGCCTTCGACCCGGCATCGGCGCCAATTACGACATAGTCGGTCTTCGCCGAAACCGAGCTGGCGACATTGGCGCCAAGCGCCTCGGCCCGCGCCTTCGCCTCGGACCGGCTCATCCGTTCGAGGCTGCCGGTAAACACGACAGTCTTGCCGGCGAGCGGCGAGGGGGCCTTTTGCACGGGCGGGTCATAATCGAGGACGCTCACCTCGCCCGCGAGATCGTCGAGGACGGCGCGGTTATGCGGCTCGGCGAAAAACCCGATGATGTCGCTCGCCATGCCCTTGCCGATGCCATGCACGTCGAGCAGCTGCGCGCGTTCCGGGCTGTCCGGGTCCTGCGCCGCCTCCATCTCCTCGCGCCATTGGCCTAGCGAGCGGTAGTGGCGCGCCACCAGCCGGGCCGTCGCCTGCCCGACCTGCGGGATGCCGAGCGCGTTGATGAAGCGGTCGAGCGCGATCACGCGGCGCTCGTCGATCGCGGCGGTCAGCTTATTGGCGCTGACCTCGCCCCAGCCCTCGCGCGCCGCGATGATTTCGGGGTTGAGCCGGAAGATGTCGCCGGGCTGGCGGATCAGCCCGCCATCCCAGAAATCGGCGATGTGCTTGGCGCCGAGCCCCTCGATGTCGAAGCCGTCGCGCGCGACGAAATGCTTCAACCGCTCAACCGCCTGCGCCGGGCAAATGAGGCCGCCGCCGCAGCGCCAGACGGCCATGCCGTCTTCGCGCACCGCCATGCTGCCGCAGACCGGGCAGCGATCGGGGAATTCGAACGGCTTGGCATCGGGCGGCCGGCGATCGAGCACGACCCCGACGATTTGCGGGATCACGTCGCCGGCGCGCTGGACGACGACCGTATCGCCGATCCGCACATCCTTGCGGGCGATCTCGTCGGCGTTGTGCAAGGTCGCGCGCTGCACGACGACGCCGCCAACCGTGATCGGATCGAGCATCGCGGTCGGGGTCAGGGCGCCCTGGCGCCCGACGGTGATCATGATGCCGCGCATCACCGTCCGCGCCTGCTCCGCGGCGAATTTATGCGCGAGCGCCCAGCGCGGCGCCCGGCTGCGCATGCCGAGCCGGTCCTGCAGCGCCAGGTCGTTGAGTTTGTAGACGACCCCGTCGATGTCGTAGGGCAGCGCGCTGCGACGCTCGGCGACATCACGGTAATAGGCCAGCACCGAGTCGGCGCCGCGGCACAGACGCGAATGCTCGTTGACCGACAGCCCCCAGCGGTGGAAGCACGCCAATGCCTCGGCGTGGGTGCGGGCGAACGGCCGGCTCGCCTCGCCCCAGGCATAGGCAAAGAATTTAAGCGGCCGGCGCGCGGTGATGCCCGGGTCGAGCTGGCGCAGCGAGCCGGCCGCGACATTGCGCGGGTTGGCGAAAACCGGCTCGCCGGCCGCCGCCCGCTCCGCGTTGACCGCGAAAAACCCAGCGCGCTCCATATAGACTTCGCCGCGGATCTCGACGATCTCGGGCCAATCGTTGCCGGCGAGCGCGGCCGGGACCGAGGGCAGGGTGCGGATATTGGCCGTCACATCCTCGCCGGTGACGCCGTCGCCGCGCGTCGCGCCGAGCACCAGCCGGCCTTGCTCGTAGCGCAGCGCCGCCGAAAGCCCGTCGATCTTCGGCTCGGCGATGATCTCGATCGCATCCTCCGCGACCAGCGCGAGGTCCTCGGGCCGCCGGAAGAAATTGCGGATGCCGGCGAAGAAATCCCGCAGATCGGCCTCGGCGAAGGCGTTTTCGAGGGACAGCATCAGGACGCTGTGCCGCACCTTGGCAAAGCCGGCCGAGGGCGCGGCGCCAACCCGGCGCGACGGGCTGTCGGCGCGGATCAGCTCCGGAAAACCTGCCTCGATCGCGGTATTGCGGCGGCGCAATTCGTCATAGGCGGCGTCGTCGATCTCGGGTGCGTCCTCGGCGTGATAGAGCCGGTCGTGCCGCGCGATCTCGGCGGCCAACCGGGCCAATTCGGCGCGCGCCTCCTCCTCGGTCAGCAATTCGGCCGGACGCGCCGCCAAGTCAGTATCCAAAGATCTCGACATCGTTGAAGCTATCGCTGGATCGGCGCCCTGCGTCCTTCGAGACGCCCGCCATGCGGGCTCCTCAGGATGAGGTTCTTTCTTAATGCCATCAACAATTTAACCTCATCCTGAGGAGGCGCGAAGCACCGT
>CAMATN010000037.1 GCA_945861155.1 Rhizobium sp. Q54 | reverse complement strand
GGCGATCATCGACAACGATGGCCCCGGCGGCGCCCCGATCAGCATCTTCGAATCGGGCGCGATCCTGATCTATCTCGGCGAAAAGACCGGAAAATTCTGGCCGAAGGGCGATCTGCGCCGCCAGGTGCCGGTGCTCGAATGGCTGATGTGGCAGATGGGCGGGTTCGGGCCGATGCCGGGCCAGGTCCACCATTTTCTGGGGGTAGAGAAGGAGGAGGACCGCCGCTACGGGCTCGAACGCTACCTGAAGGAGACCAACCGGCTCTACGGCGTCTTCGACAAGCGTTTGGCCGATGTCGCGTTTGCCGCCGGCAGCGAGGTGTCGATCGCCGATTTCGCGATCCTCGGCTGGGCTTGGCGGCACGAGCGCCATCAGGTCGACCTCGCCGCCTATCCCAACGTCCGGCGCTGGTACGATGCGATGATGGCCCGCCCCGGCACAAAGCGCGGCTTCGAGGTGGCGCTGAGCTAAAGCAAGATTGTGCCGGCCGGTACACAATCCCCTCTCCGCCCTTCAGGGGGGAGAGGGAGGGGCCCACGCCGAAGGCGTGGGAGGGTGAGGTGGGTATCGGCGAGCGCTCTGGAATCCCCCACCTCACCCCAACCCTCTCCGCCCCCAGGGGCGGAGAGGGAGTCCGAAGCGCAGCATCAACCCTTGTAAATCGACCCAGAGATCCCCGCTAGACGTTGCCGCATTTTTGATCGATCAGCTCCCACAGGCTGGTGTTACCCAATGCAATAGAACGGGGAGCGATGACATCTCCAGGGCGCAACCCAAATGAGTTCGCATGCGTATCAACAACCGTGGTGAGTCGCGTAGCGGAGTAGTTGCCGCTTGGCTGCTTTTTGAGCGCGCTGCAATCCACGGATTTGAGCGCCGGCCAATTTGGTATCGATTCTTGAGCCGAAGCTGTGGTCATTGCCGCCAAACTTGCAAAAGCAAGAATTGTTGCGTATCGCACGATGTGTCCTTTCGCGAAGCGTAAAGGGCCGGGCTCCCGACCCTGATCCCATATTTATACAAGAACCGGGCCTTCGCCACAAGATGTAGTTTTCCCCATTCCGCGCCTCGTGATACCCTCATATCAGCCAGCAAAACCCTCTGCCCCGGGTTCCGTTGACACTCCCCAGGCCGCGGTCTAAGTCACAAGCTGTTTTGGAGCCGCATCTTTTGTCGGAACATCCCGCATGACGACGGACAAGCGGCCGCTGTCGCCGCACCTCCAGATCTATCGCTGGCAGCTGACCTCGGTCATGTCGATCCTGCATCGGGCGAGCGGGGTCGCGCTGAGCCTTGGCGCGATCCTGTTGGTGTGGTGGCTGGTCGCGGCGGCCGAGGGCGCGGATTCATACGCCTCTGTCCAGACCTTCCTCGGGTCCTGGTTCGGTCGGGTCCTGCTGTTCGGCTGGAGCGTCGCGTTGTTTTACCATCTGTGCAACGGGTTGCGCCATTTGGTGTGGGATACCGGGCGCGGCCTCGAATTGCGCAGCGTCTACGCCAGCGGGTGGGCGGTGGTTGCCGCGACAGCGGTGCTGACCGTGATCGCCTGGATTGCCGGCATTTCCCAATGGAGCCAGTGGCATGGCTGAGCCGCGCATGCGCTCGCCGTTGGGCCGCGCGATCGGGCTCGGCTCGGCCAAGGAGGGCGTCGAGCACTGGTGGGCGCAGCGCGTCACCGCGATCGCGCTGGTGCCGCTGACGCTGTGGTTCGTCGTCGCCGTGATCGCGCTGGCCGGCGCGGATCGGTCGCTGTTCGTCGAGTGGGTGCGGCACCCGCTCCCGGCGGTCCTCCTCGTGCTGCTGCTGATCGCGACCTTCTATCATGGCGCGCTCGGGTTGCAGGTCGTGATCGAGGATTACATCGAGAACGAGACGCTGCGGTTCGGCCTGATGATCGTGATGAAGCTCGCGTCGATCGTCCTCGCCGCGCTCGGCATCTTCGCAATCCTCAAAATGTCGTTCGCCGCCTGACCGGCGCGCCTCCAAAGGACATCCGCCCGATGCCTGCCGCCTATCCGATCACCGATCACGAATACGACGTCGTCATCGTCGGCGCCGGCGGGGCCGGGCTGCGCGCGACCTTGGGCACGACGATCGAAGGCTTGAAGACCGCCTGCATCACCAAGGTGTTCCCGACGCGCAGCCATACCGTCGCGGCGCAGGGCGGCATCGCCGCCGCGCTCGGCAATATGAGCAACGACGACTGGCGCTGGCACATGTACGACACGGTCAAGGGGTCGGACTGGCTCGGCGACCAGGACGCGATCGAATACATGTGCCGCCAGGCGATCCCCGCGGTGATCGAGCTCGAGCATTTCGGCGTGCCGTTCTCGCGCACCGAACTCGGGCAGATCTATCAGCGGCCGTTCGGCGGGCACATGATGGAATACGGCGACGGCGCGCCCGCCAACCGCGCCTGCGCCGCCGCCGACCGCACCGGCCACGCGATCATCCACACGCTGTATCAGCAATCGCTGCGCAACAACGCCGAGTTCTTTGTCGAGTATTTCGCCCTCGACCTGATCATGGACGACGAGGGCATTTGCCGCGGCGTCATGGCGTGGAACCTTGAAGACGGGACGATCCACCGCTTCCGCGCCCATACCGTAATGCTCGCCACCGGGGGTTATGGCCGGGCCTATTTCTCGTGCACGTCAGCACATACCTGCACCGGCGACGGCAACGCGATGGTGCTGCGCGCCGGGCTGCCATTGCAGGACATGGAGTTCATCCAGTTCCACCCGACCGGCATCTACGGCGCCGGCTGCCTGATCACCGAGGGCGCGCGCGGCGAAGGCGGCTATGTGACCAACAGCGAGGGCGAGCGCTTCATGGAGCGCTATGCGCCGCACGCCAAGGACCTCGCCTCGCGCGATGTGGTCAGCCGGTCGATGACGGTCGAGATCCGCGAGGGGCGCGGTTGCGGCCCGCTGAAGGACCACATCCTCCTTCACCTCGAGCATCTCGACCCGAAGATCCTGCACGAACGCCTGCCCGGGATTTCGGAAACCGCGAAGATCTTCTCCGGGGTCGACGTGACGCGCGAGCCGATCCCGATATTGCCGACCGTGCATTACGACATGGGCGGCATCCCGACCAACTATCACGGCGAGGTGTTGCGCCCGACCGAGAGCGACCCGGACGCAATCGTCCCCGGGCTGATGGCGATTGGCGAGGCGGCGAGCGTCTCGGTGCACGGCGCCAACCGGCTTGGCTGCAACTCGCTGCTCGACATCGTCGTGTTCGGCCGCGCCGCGGCGCACCGTGCCGCCGAACTGGTGCGGCCCGGCATGGCGCACGCGCCGTGGGTGAGCAATTCCGGCGACGAGTCGATCGCCCGGCTCGACGCGGTGCGCCACGCCAAGGGCGGGCGCAAGACCGGCGAGATCCGCTCCGCGATGCAGCGGGTCATGCAGGATAATTGCGCCGTCTTCCGCACCGCCGAGATCCTCGAAGAGGGGGTCGTGAAGCTCGACGCGGTGGCAAAGACCGTCGGCGATCTCGGGCTCTCCGACCGCTCGATGATCTGGAACAGCGACCTGTTCGAGGCGCTGGAATTGCAAAACCTGATGGAGCAGGCGGTCGTCACGTTGCATTCGGCGCGCAACCGCACCGAGAGCCGCGGCGCCCACGCGCGCGAGGATTACCCCGAGCGCGACGACGAGAACTGGCTCAAGCACACGCTGTCGTGGCTCGACGACACGGGCAAGGTCAGGCTCGGCTCTCGGCCCGTGCACCTGTTCACGCTGTCGAACGAGGTCCAGGTGTTCCCGCCCAAGGCTCGGACGTATTGAGGTGACACACAGGTTGGGCTGGATCGATTGCCGTGCGTCCTTCGAGACGGCCGCCCTCATCCTGAGGAACGCCCGAAGGGCGCGTCTCGAAGGACGTAAGGTGCTGATGCAGCCCGTCCGCCAATTTACGCCCAAGCACCTTCGCGGTGGTGACGATCGATGCTGACCAGGCACGGACGCTGAGATGGCCGAATTCACGCTGCCCGCCAATTCCAAAGTCGGCACCGGCAAGACCTATCCGCCGCCATCCAACGCGCAGCGGCTGCGCCGGTTTCATGTCTATCGCTGGAACCCGGAAGGCGGCAACAACCCGGTCATGGACACCTACTCGATCGACCTCGCCGATTGCGGGCCGATGGTGTTGGACGCGCTGATCAAGATCAAGGACCAGATCGACACGACCTTGACCTTCCGCCGCTCGTGCCGCGAGGGAATCTGCGGCTCGTGCGCGATGAACATCGACGGTACCAACACGCTCGCCTGCCTTCAGGCGATCGACGACATCAAGGGCGATGTCAAGATCTACCCGCTGCCGCACATGCCGGTCATCAAGGACCTCGTTCCGGACCTGACCCACGTCTATGCGCAATACCATTCGATCCAGCCCTGGCTGCAAACCGAAAGCCCGCCGACGCCCGACCGCGAGCGGCTGCAATCGGTCGAGGAACGGGCGCGCCTCGACGGGCTGTGGGAGTGCATCCTGTGCTTCTGCTGCACGACGTCCTGCCCGTCCTATTGGTGGAACGGCGAGCGCTATCTCGGGCCAGCCGTGCTGCTGCAGGCCTATCGCTGGATCGCCGACAGCCGCGACGAGAAAACCGGCGAGCGGCTCGACGCGCTCGAAGACCCGTTTCGGCTGTACCGCTGCCACACGATCCTGAACTGCACCAAGACCTGCCCGAAGAACCTGAACCCGGCCAAGGCGATCGCCGAGATCAAGAAGCTGATGGTGCTGCGGCGGTAGTCCGCTCGCGGCAACGGGCGGCCCTGGGGGAATCGATGAGCTTCGTGCTCACTGAAACAGCCGAATTGGTCATCGCGGGATCGGCCAGCCATGACCGTCCGCCGGCGCCGCGATGGCAAGCCCCGCCGCATCTGGGCAGAACCCGGCCTTGCCTCATTCTTGTGGCTGGCGAGCGCTGGCAGATCCCGCTTGGCGATACCTGTCAGGATATTGAATTATTTATCTCTTTCGGCCACGGCCTCGCCGAAATCCCGGCCGATGGATGCACTCTTGAACTGAAAATTCTGACCGGGGACGCCTCTGTTCGCTTGTTGAGCGTGCCCGTCGCGAACGACGAAAAACCGGAACTGCGCGAGGCGCGGCTAAGCCTCGGTCACCTGCGGCGCGGCCTCAACCGCATCGAGGTGTCGGTGTCTGTCGGTCCTTGCGACGACCCCAGCTCTATATCGATCGCCATATCGGAGTTGGTCATCGGGCGCAGCGAGCAAATCTCGCTGCTGCGCTCGCGCGCCTTCCACGAATTGCGCTTCCGCAACGAACTCGCCCATTTCGCGAGCGTCTATGACCACAAGCTTTTTGACGAACGCAGGCGGCAAGCAAAACAGAACAAGGCGCTGCGCCCGGCCGGCAATGGTGAGCGCCCGCCGCTCGCGCCGCGACCCGACATCTCCGCGATCGCACCGGAGGCGGGTGAGGGCGTCTACCCCTTCGCCCATCGCCTGCTGGCCGCCGGGCTCCGCATCAAGTCTCCGGATTTCTTCCAGCGCCTGTCGAATATGGCGGCGGCAAACACGTCGACCAACGGCGCCCTCGGCATCATGTCCTGCTGTGCCGGCGCCGGTCAGGTCGAGGCATCGCTGATTCGCTCGACCGACCAACCGGTCGCGCTGACTCTGATTGACGTAAACCAGCATTTGCTCGATCAGGCCGCGGCGGCGATGCCGGAAAATTGCGACGTGACCACATTGGTCCAGGACGTCAACGCGATCGATCTGACGCCGGAAAGCTTCGACCTGGCGATTTTCGTGTCCGGGGTGCATCACATCGTGGAGCTTGAGCGCCTGTGGAGTGAGGTGCATCGGGCGCTGCGTCCCGGTGGGGAGCTCTGGCTGATCGGCGAACAGATCGGCCCCAACGGCAACCGGCTCGACGCCGATTGTCTCGCCGAGGCCAACCGGATCTTCGGCGCCCTGCCCGCCCGCTTGCGACGCAATGCCCACACCGGGGCTGTCGACACCGAGATCTCCAACAACGACTGCGCCGAAGCGACCTTCGAGGGGATCCGCAGCGAGGACATCGAGCCGACCCTCGCCCGGCATTTCCTGCCGGTCGACATCTACAAGCGCAATTGCTTCCTGTGGCGTCTGGTCAACCAGGCCTATTTCGACAATTACGACCTCACCCGGGCGGACGATGTCGATACCGTCAGATCGATGGTCGTCGCCGAAATCGATTATTTCCTCGCCGGCGGCAAGTGCGTCGAGCTGCACGGCGTCTATCGCGCAATCGGCTAGAGCCCGGTCGCTCCCGGCGGCTCATTCTTCCGGCATCCCCGCTTTTCTCAGACCGAGAAAATAGGTCGCCTCGGCGAGCGCACGCACCTTGGGATTGGCGTACCAGGGATCGCCGTCGAACGCGGCCATCGTGCGGCGGAAGCCGAGCTTCCAGGCGTGATCGAGTTCGGCCCGAGCCCGCTCGATCTCGCCGTTGAGGGCATGCGCCGACGCGAGCCATGCATTGATGTGGATCGGCTCGCGGCTCTGTTGCGAGTATCGCCCGCGCGCTTTCTCCAGCCAAACAATGGCTTCCGGCGTGCGCCCTTGGAGCAGGTGCACCATGCCGATCCGGCCATACCACGCGGCGATCGCCCGGTCCTGCGGGCTGAGCCGGATCGCCTGCTCTTCGAGCGCGATCGTCTTGTCCACCTCGCCGCCCAGAAATTTGCACCAACCCAGCCACGCATAGGACGGGGCGGAATTGCGGTCGAGCGCGATCGCCGCCTCATATTCCGGAATGGCGTCGTGGCAGCGACCTTGCGCGCGCAACAACTGCCCCTTGACGTAATGCGCCCAGGCGCTGGTCGGCGCCGCCTCGACCGCCCGTTCGAGCAACCCTTGCGCCCGCAGCAGATCCGTCGTCGGGGAGGTGCTGAATTCATCGAGGACCCGGCTGATCAGGGCGCTGGCGAGGCCGATCTGCGCTCGGACCGCCGCCGGGTCGAGGGTCAGCGCGCGCTCGAACCAGCCGATCGCCTCGTCGGAGGTGGTCCGCGCCACGGGCTTCCCCAGCGCCGCCCGCCCGCGCAAAATATAATCCTGGGCGTCCGGATGGCTGATCAAGCGGCCGGCCTCGGCGGAAACCATCCGCGACCGCACCGCACGCGCGATTCGGCCGGTGATCTCGGTCTCCAAGCCGAGCAGTTCCTGCGCGTCGCGGTCGAAACGTTCGGCCCACAGATGCGCGCCGGTCTCGGCATCGACAAGCTGCACGTTGAGGCGCACCTGGTTGCCCAATCGGCGCAGGCTGCCCTCGAGGACATAGCGCACGCCAAGCTGCCGGCCGACCTGCTTGGCATCGACCGGCTTATTTTTGTAGGTGAAGGCGGTATTGCGGGCGATGACGAAGCTGTCCTCGATCCGCGACAAATCGGTGATCAGATCCTCGGTGATGCCGTCGGCCAGATATTCCTGAGCCGGGTCATCGCTCAAATTGCTAAACGGCAGCACTGCGATGGACAGCCGCGGCGAGGCGGCGGGGGGTGCGGGCGCGATAACGGAAGGTGCGGGAGACGGCGACGGTCTCGCGGCCGGCCACAGCCACAAGGAAGCGGCAGCGGCGATCAGCGCCGCTGCCGCGACAGCCGCGGACGCTCGCCATCGTCGCGGCGGCGGTGCAGCCGGGACGCTCGGCGGCGGCAGGCTGGCAATTTCGGCGCGGCCGAGCGCATAGGCCCGCACCGGGCGGGCGATGTTGCGCACGCTTTGCTCGCCCAGATCGTTGAGCTTGAACGGCAGTCGGTCGCGAATCTGATCGTGGACAGTGCGCGAAACGCAGATCCCGCCGGGTTCGGCCAAGGCTTCGAGCCGAGCGGCGATATTGACGCCGTCGCCCAGAATGTCGCCGTCCTCGACAATCACGTCGCCGAGATTGATCCCGATGCGAAACCGGATGCCTCGCTCGTCATCGAGTTCGGCGTCGCGGTCGAGCATGCCGCGCTGCACCTCGGTGGCACAGCGCATCGCATCGACCACGCTGGCGAATTCCGCCAACAACCCATCGCCGGTGGTCTTGACGATACGCCCCTGATGCTCGCGGATTTTTGGGTCGATCAGATCGCGGCGATGCGCCTTGAGGCGATCGAGGGTTCCTTCCTCATCGGCTCCGATCAAGCGCGAATAGCCCGCGACATCAGCGGCAAGGATCGCGACGAGGCGGCGGGTTGCGCGCATGCCTACCCACCTGGGTCGGAGAAACTCGGATCCGCCTTATACCGCAGAATACGCCCCAGGCCATGCCGCTCGCCGGGGCCGCGACGATTCTCTTGCCGTCTGGTCTCTTGCCGCCGGTCTCTGCTGCCTCGAAAGCCCCGTCAGTCGCTCTCGGCGGGGCGGCCGGCGCCAAGGCTGCGGCCGATAACGGCGTAAAGCGGTTGACCGCCGCCCGGCGGGGTGCGGTCAAGGCAGCGCATATCCGCCCAGTTGCCGGCCTCGGCGAAATGCTGCGCGACCAGACACAGCTGACCGGTCTCGTCGTGCAGGCACCAACAGGCGATCGCCTTGGTCGCAAGACAGCGGTTGGAAAAGGTCACGATCAACGGCGCCCCCGGCCGCAGCACCCGGGCGATGTCGCGGATCACCTCGGCCGGGCGCGCCAGATACTGGACCGCGGCACAGATCGTCGCGCCATCGAACTGGCCGCCGGCGAAGGGCAGGATCGGGTCGCGGTTGAGGTCCTGGACCCGCCATTCGTCGAGAAACGGGTTTTCCGCGAGGGCATGCCGGTCGATGCCGATGCCGACCACCCGCCGATAGGGCGCCTCGGGCGGCAGATGCGGGACCCAGCCCGCCATCACATCGAGGATCGCGCCGCCGGGCGGCAGCACCTCACGGTAGAGATTGGTAACCGCGGCGATCGCCGCGCCGTCGATCCGGTCAAACGGCGCATCGCGCGCGAATGCCGGGTCTTGTATCGGATCGGCCGCCGCGCCGGCGGTTGCCTGAAATAGCGCCATGATGCCATCGCGACCCATGTCGGTCAGATGGGAACCAAGGCGCGACGCCTCAAGCCCACGGGCAACCCAAAGATTCATCGCCCGCTTAATCCGACAGCGCGCGTTCGAGCGCGGTCAGCGGCAACCCGAGGTCGTGCGCGACGGCGGGATGGGTCAGGAGGCCTCGGCAGGCATTGAGCCCGTTGCGCAGATGCGGGTCGTCGGAGAGCGCGCGCCGCCAGCCCCGGTCGGCGATCGCCAGCACAAACGGCAAGGTCGCGTTGTTGAGAGCGACGGCCGACGTACGCGCGACCGCCCCCGGCATGTTGGTGACGCAGTAATGCACGACACCCTCGTCGATAAAGGTCGGCTGGGCGTGGGTCGTCGGGCGGCTGGTCTCGACGCAGCCGCCCTGATCGATCGAGATGTCGACGATGACCGAACCCGGCTTCATCGTGCGCACCAGCGCGCGGCTGACCAGTTTTGGCGCGGCCGCCCCCGGCACCAGCACCGCTCCGATCACCAGATCGGCGAAGGTCACTTCGCGCTCGATCGTCTCGACCGTCGAGAACAGCGTGTGCAGCTGCGAGCCGAATTGCATGTCGAGCTCGTAAAGCCGCGGCAGCGACCGGTCGATGACCGTGACATGGGCCTCCATGCCCATCGCCACGCGCGCCGCGTTGGTGCCGGAGACGCCGCCGCCGAGGATCACCACCTTGGCCGCCGGCACGCCGGGGACGCCGCCGAGCAGCACGCCCATGCCGCCCTGCTCCTTTTCGAGGCAATGCGCGCCGACCTGGACCGACATCCGCCCGGCAACCTCGCTCATCGGCGCGAGCAGCGGCAGGCCGCCATTCTTGTCGGTGACGGTCTCATAGGCGATCGCGACCGCGCCGCCGCGCATCAGCGCCTCGGCAAGCGCCCGATCGGCCGCCAGGTGCAGGTAGGTGAACAGGATCTGGTCCTCGCGCAGCAGGCGGACTTCGCCCGGCTGCGGTTCCTTGACCTTGACGATCATCTCGGCGGCGGCGAAGACATCTCCGGCGCGAACCAGGATCTCGGCGCCGGCGCTCTCATAGGCCGGGTCGTCAAAACCGATGCCGGCGCCGGCGCCGCTCTCGACCACGACCTTGTGCCCGTGATGGACCAGCTCGCGCACGCTGCCGGGGACGAGACCGACGCGGTATTCGTGGCTCTTCACCTCTTTCGGAACCCCGATCAGCATCGCCGCAACCCTCGCCCAGCCCGCACGCAACGAACTTATACGGGCGCCGACTCAAGAAGGGAAAGCGGTCAGCGCGTCGAGGGTTTGGGCGAGGGGGGCGAGGTCGGGGGCGGTTGATAGGCGGTGGTCGCCGTCCTTGATCAGGGTCACCCTGACATCGCGGCTGGCGAGGCGGTCGGCGAGACGCAGGCTCAGTTGCCAGGGCACCGATTCGTCGCGCATCCCATGCAGCAGCCGTACGGGCATCTCGAGCGGGATCGGCCCGCCCAACAGCAGATGGCGCCGCCCCTCCTCGATCAGCTCTCTGCGGTACAGATAGCCGGCCGGGTCGTAATCGGAGGCGAGGACGATTTGGCCGCGTTCCTCGATTTCCGCCCGCTGCGCCGGGGTTAGCCGCGGCCACAGCAGCTCCTGCGTGAAATCCGGCGCGCCGGCGATGCCGACCAGCGCGGCGATCCGCTCTGGTCGCGCCAGCGCCGCCAGCAGCATGACCCAGCCGCCCATGCTGGAGCCGACCAGGATCTGTGGGCCCGATGTCAGCGAATCGATGATCGCGACCGAATCGTCGCGCCAGCGCCCGATTGTGCCCTCGGCGAAATCGCCGCTCGACGCGCCGTGCCCGAAATAGTCGAAGCGCACGAAGGCGCGCCGGCTCTTGCGGCAATACTCTTCCAGATACAATGCCTTGGCGCCGGTCATGTCGGAGTGGAAGCCGCCGAGAAAGACAATCCCGGGAACTTCTCCGGCGAGAAGGCGGTACGCAATTGTGGCGCCGTCCGAGCGTGCTAGAATCTCGGGTGCGCTGTCGAATGCGGACATCGAGGCGTTGCAGCTGCCGAATGGGACACAACGATAACATTGCCGGGCGACCGACAGAAGGCCGTCCGCCGGCGGTCCTGCAGGTCATCCCGAGCCTGGTTTCCGGCGGCGTCGAGCGCGGCACGGTCGATCTCGCCGCAGCGCTCGTCGGCGCCGGCTGGACCGCCTATGTCGCCTCGGCGGGCGGACCGATGGAGCATTACCTCACCCGCTCCGGCGCGCACCATGTGACGCTGCCGCTCGCGTCGAAAAACCCGCTGATCATGCGCCGCAACGTTGCCGCGCTGATCGAGATCATCCGCCGCCACAGAATCGACGTCGTGCACGCGCGCAGCCGCGCCCCGGCGTGGAGCGCCTGGTCGGCCGCGCGGGCGACACGGCGGCGCTTTGTGACGACGTTTCACAACGCCTACGACACCGATCTGCCGTTGAAGCGCTGGTACAATTCGGTGATGGCGCGCGGCGAGCGGGTCATCGCGATCTCGGAGTTTGTCGGCGAGCATGCCGCCAGCGTCTATGGCGTCGGCCCCGACCGGCTGCGCGTCATACCGCGCGGCGTCGACCTCGCGAGTTTCGGTCCGAACCGCGTCAGCGGCGAGCGGGTGGCCGCGCTGGCGACAAGCTGGCGGGTGCCCGAAGACGCCAGGGTCGTGATGCTCCCCGGTCGCCTGACCCGCTGGAAAGGCGGTCTCGACTTTATCGAGGCTATCGCCCGGATCGGACGGCGCGACCTGTGCTGCCTGTTGGTCGGCGCCGAGCAGCGCGCCGGCTTCCGTCACGAACTCGAAATCACCATCGAGCGGAACGGGCTCGGCGGCGTGTTCCGGATCGTCGACGGCTGCAACGACATGCCGGCGGCGTACATGCTGGCCGATGTGGTGGTCTCTGCCTCGACCGACCCGGAAGGCTTCGGGCGCATCATCGTCGAGGCGCAGGCGATGGGCCGGCCAGTGGTGGCGACCGATCACGGCGGCGCCCGCGAGACGATCGTGCCGGGAGTCACCGGCTGGCTGGCCGCACCGAGCGACCCGGCGGCGCTGGCCGCCGCGATTGCGGAGGCGCTGGCGCTCGATGACGCCGCGCGGTCGGCGTTTGCGCAGCGCGCGATGGCGCATGTCGCGGCGGGCTACACGCGCGAGACCATGTGCGCGCGAACGATCGACGTCTACGAAGAGCTGCTGTTCCCCGAACCGGGCACGGCGAAAGCCGAAGCGGGTTCGCCGCTGACCGTCGTGGCCTAGCAGCGGCCATAGGCCGGAGCGCGTCCTGCCAACCCGTCATACAAATCGAGCATACGACCGCGCCAGGCGCGCACCGGGTCGTCGGCCGCCAGCAATTCGAAATCGCTGATCGCGCGGGCCCATTGGAACGCGCCGAACACGGTGTAGTCGGCATAAGCGGGCGCATCGCCCGACACGAAATTCTGCCGCTCGACGGTGCGGCGCAGCGGGTCGAGGCTGGCGCGGAAGGCCGGCAGTCGCGCCTCGCGGTCGCCGACGAATTCTTCGAGCGTCGCGCCGAACCGCTTTTCGCGGTCGCCCCGGAAATAGGCCTGGTCCGCCGGGCCCAGATGCCGATGGATGTCGAGCAGCACCAGGCGGATCAGCCCGTTTTGCAGCACCGTTTCGCTCCAGTTCTGGACGAAACGGGCGAGCCCGCGCCCGGTCTCGCCACCGAACAGCGCCGGCCGGTCGGGATAGCGCTCGTCGAGGTAATCGGCGATGGCCGACGAATCGTGTACGACCCGCTCGCCGTCGACGATAACCGGCACCCGCCCCGCGTTAGGCGTCGGCAGCTTGTCCTTTTCGGTGAAGCGCCAGGGCACCGTCTCGACCGCGAGCCCCTTATGCGCCAGCGCCATCCGAGCCCGCCAGCAGAACGGGCTGAAGCGCCGATCCGCCTCGGCTCCCGCCAGATCGTACATCGTGATGGTCATCGCGCGCCCTCGATTTGCGAGTTGTTCTCGACACTCTTAATGCGATTACGCGAGAGCAACCAATGTAAATTGCCGTCCCGGCGAAGGCCCGTGGGAGCTACGTCCCCTTGATTGTCATTCCGGGGCGCCCTGGCGCATCGCAGATGCGCCACCCGGCAGGCGCACGCGCACGCGTGCGCCGAGAGGGGCGGCGAACCCGGAATCCATATTCCAGAAGCCGGCGTGTATGGATTCCGGGTTCGCAACCTTCGGCCGCGCCCCGGAATGACAATCAATTATTAGCCCTTAATTGGGTTCGCGCGGCAGTGCGCTTCCGTCGGTGTCGTCGTGATCCATATGCAGGTGCCGCAGCACCGTCGGCGCGATGTCGACGAGCGACGTCGGCTGATGCCGCTTCCCGGGCGCGAACCCGCCGCCCTCGATGATCAGAAACGGGCGCTGCTCGTTGGGGCCGAGCCCGCCATGCTGGCCAAAGCCGATCTTGCTCTCGCTGTCCGACGGGTCTTGCACGATCGGGCAGTAGCCGCGCACGCCGTACGGGTTCTCCCGGTCCTCGACTGCGAGGGTCACGGCAACCCGCATCGCCGTATCGGTCGGCAGCCCGACCCGGGCCAGCCCGTCGCCGACCAGCACCTCGCCGACCCAATTCTCATGGGCGAGAAAACGCGCCACGCGCGGCACCAGATCGCTGTCGGGCGCGGCGAAATAGAGCGTCGCCGCGGTGCCATTGGGCGCGACGACGACATCGCGTGAGCCGGCGCCCTCTTTGAGCCCCGCCGCGACCAGCAGCCCATCGAGGTCGATCGCGCGGCTGATCGTCTCCATGCCGTGGTCGGACCCGGTGACGAACAGGATGTCGTCGCCATTGGGATCGAGCCGGCGCACCGTTTCGAACACCTGGCGCGCGCAGGCATCGGCACCGGCGATCGCGCGGCGGTGCTCGGGCGAGCCAAGCGGCGAATGATGGCCGGTATAGTCGGGCTCGGACAGCCACATGATCGCGAGCGAGGGCGCGCGCTCCTCGATGATCTCGGCGCAGAAGCGCTCGGTCATCGCGCGGTCGCCGGCGAGCCCCTTTTTCAACGCGGCGCTTGCCGGATCCTCTACCGGGCGGTGTCCCGGCCCATAGCTGCCGGCCGCGTGGTAGACAAAGCCATGCCCGTCCGGGTCCTGGAAATAGGCCGCCCCCGGAGACACGTTGGCGCACGAGATCGAATCTTCGCCATGCCAGCGCAGCCGCTCGGCGAGGGTCGGGACGTGCAGGGTGCGGCCGGTCGCCCGGCGCATACGGTCGGGGAAATCGGGGTGGCCGGCCGAACGGCAAATGAGGCCCTCGCCTTCATCGAGCGCCATCGTGTTGCCGAGGAGGCCGTGCCGCGCCGGATGGCATCCGGTCGCGATCGAGGCGGCGCTCGCCCGCGTCGTCGACGGAAAGACGCTGCGATGCGCCGCGAACGAGGCGGCGCGCCGCGACAACTCGACGAGGAATGGCGTGTCGTCCTGCCCGATCAAATCGGCGCGCAGGCTGTCGCAGATGACGACGACGACCCTCGGACCTGCTGCGTTCATGACGTACCCCGTTCAGCCTCTGGCGCCGTTCAGCGCAAAATCGAAGATATCGAAATTGCGCAGCCGCCGCGACCGCGACATCGCCACGTATTCGGGCGTCAGCGGTTGCGACAGCAGAAACGGCACGCTCTGCTCGGCCGCCCCGCCATGCGAGCGCAGCCGGTGCCCCTCAAGCGCCGACAGATCGTGCTCCGCCGCGCTCGCGCCGATCACCGTGTTGCGGTCGCCGGTCACGACGAGGTCGGCCTCGCGGTCATACGGCAGTTCGTAAAGGCTCGCCGCGTCGGCGCGGGTCAGCACCGCGTCAACACCGGGCAATGCGCGCACCGCATCCGCCAGGGTCGCGATCGGCACGCTCCCCTTGCGGTAGACCCGAACGAACGAGCCGAGCGCGCCATGATGGCGCACGAACGGATCGGTGATCGGGCAAATGACCCGCACCGCCCCGGCCCCAAAATGCGCGTTGAGGATGTCTTCGAGGAACAATACGTGGGGCCGCCCGTCGGGCAGCGCCTTGTCGTTCATGCCATGGTCGGCGGTGAGCGCAACGGCGCAGCCGAGCGCTTCCAGCCGCGCCAGCCGCTCGTCGAGCGCGGCATGGAAGGCGAGCGCCTCGGGCTCGTCGGGCGCGTGGCCATGCTGCACGTAATCGGACAGCGACAGATAAAGCAGCCGCGCGCGCCCCTGTTCGACAAGCTTGATGCCGGCGTCGAGCACGAACAGCGACAGATCGGCCGAATACATGTCGGGGGTCGCTCGGCCGACCAGCGCCTCGACGCCATCAATGCCGTGCTCGGCCACGGTGCAGGAATCGGCCTGTTCGGACGAGAAGCAGATGCCCGCCGGGCCGATATCGAGCCCACGCCCGAGCATGCGGCGCAATTTGTCCTTGGCGGTGATCGCGGCGGTGGCGACCCCGGCCCGCGACATCAGCGCGAGGATCGTCTCGCCGCGAACGATATCCGGGTCGGTCATCATGATTTCGGCGCCGCTGTCGCGGTCGAGCGCGAAATTGCCCGAGATACCGTGCACCGAAGGCGGCGCGCCGGTCACGATCGAGAGGTTGTTCGGGTTGGTGAAGGTCGGCATCACGGCGTCGGCCAGCGCATAGAACCCGGCCTCCCGCCAGCGCGCCACGGTCGGCAACACGCCGGCCGCTATCCCCGCTTCGAGATAGACCGGATCGCAACCATCGGCGCAGATCACGACGGTCGGCCGCGAGGGGAGAGGGTATGTTCGGCCGTTAAGCGCGATTGGCGGCACCGCTACCTCATCAGCGTTGAATGTTGCGTTCCGGCCTCGACGAGCCCCTCACCCCAACCCTCTCCCCGCAGGCGGGGAGAGGGAGGGACCCGCGCCGCAGGCGTGGGAGGGGCTGCCAGCCCATTCTCGATCGCCACAAGCTTCAAAACGTCGCGCCCGATTCGAGCCAGTGGCGCACGATCTCCTCGCCGGTGGCGAACCACACGCCGTCATGCGCGGCGATGTAGCCGAGCGCCTCGTCGAGCCCGGCGATGCGGTGCGGCACGCCGATCAGATAGGGGTGCAGGCAGATCGCCATGACCCGGCCCGAACGCGCGCCCTCGGCGTAAAGCGTGTCGAACTGGCGCTTTATCGCCGCGACGAACTGGTCGATCGTGCCGTTGCGATGATGGAGGAAGGGCGCGTCGTTGATCTCGTACGAATAGGGGATCGACACCAGCTTGCGGCCGCCGACATCCATCAGGTACGGCTGGTCGTCATTGACCCAGTCGGCGACGTAGAGGCAGCCCTCGTCGAGCAGATTGTCTAATGTGTTCCAGGTCTCGGCGAGGCCCGAGCCGAGCCAGCCGACCGGCTTCTTGCCCGCCAGTGCGGCGATCTTGGCGAGGGCGCGGGCGATCGATTGGCGCTCCTCGTCCGGCTCCATCGCGGTCAGCCAGCGCGAATTGGTCTCGTTGTGGCCGAGGATCTCCCAGCCGAGTTCGACCGCGGCGCGCACGATCTGCGGGTGGTGGTCGCAGATGTCGCTGTTGAGGGTCGGGCTGGCGCGGATCTTGTGTTTTTGCAGCACCTCCATGACGCGCCAGATGCCGACCCGGTTGCCGTAATCGCGCTGCGCCCAGGCGCGCACCGAGGGCGGGCTGGGCCTTGTGTCGAACGGGCTTCCCGGGACCCCGAGGGTCAGCGGAAAGAACTCGATATTGGGAATGACCCACACCGCGAGCCGGGCGCCGCCGGGCCACACGAGCTTCGGTCGGTCGTTGATCGGCACATAAGGGAACGGGCCGTAATCGCGCGGTTCCATTGCAGCCTCGCCAGCGGCAGATTGCTGCCTGGGACTATAGCTCAGATCGCGGGAGGGCGGGGTGGAGATCGGTGATCGCGCGAGGCTCGAATGGCATCGATTTGCCGATTGTTCGGCGGCGCTCCTCTACGAGGCGCTGCGGTTTCGCCAGGCGATCTTCGTCGTCGAGCAGTTGTCGCCCTACCCCGACCTCGACGGCTTCGACCAGCGCGCGGAACATTTGCTGCTGCGGCTCGACGATGCGCTGGCCGGCTATGTCAGGCTGATCCCGTTTCCCGACGAAGCGCGCGTCGCGATCGGCCGGGTCGCGGTCGCCGCGAAGCTGCGCCGGCAGGGGATCGGCCGCCGGCTGATGGACGAAGCGCTCGCCCGCTGCCGCCGCGATTATCCCGGCTGCGCCGTGACCCTCAGCGCCCAGACCTATCTGGCGCCGTTTTACGAGAGCCTCGGCTTCCGCGCGACATCGGCCGCATACGACGATTACGGCGTGCCGCATATCGATATGAGTCGGGAGTCGTTTCCAGGGTTATTAGGATGACTAACCGCTCGACGAGAGGAAAGGAACATGCGAAAATTCCCATCGTTATTAGCCACGTCCTTGAGATAATTGTAGCGGCGTTTTAGTATAGTAGAGAATATGTGTATCTATAATCTTTATTTATTTGCACCAGATTTTTTGAAGTGGTTAGGATTCTGGCTCGCCATAACCGGTCTTGCAGGTCAGGGCATCGTTGTTTTTATCTTGCCCACCCGAAGATCGTTCGAGAGGCTCTTGCGGCTGGGACTCGTCGGAGTGGCCATATTTGGTGTTGCCCTAAATCGTATTGGAGATATGGAGAAATCTGCGCCGAGACACCTGGCAGAATGTCAGGCTAACAAGATTTCCTCCGCCATTAAACCATACTCGGGCCAGATATTTCAGATGGTCACCTATGAAAATTGCGAAGAATGCTCAAGCACTTTTATTATGATCTATGATATATTGATAAAGGCCGCCTGGGTCAGAGAGGGACCGCCGCAGGGAATGCCCATCGGAGCGATGCAATCTGTCCTTATCTATGCCAATGACGACGCATCAGAACAAACAAAAAAAGCCGCGATGGCGCTCGCAACAGCGTTGAACAATGAAGGAGTATCAGCGAAACTTAGAAGTGGCGATTCAAATAAGGCAGTCGTAGATATTATTGTCGGTTTGAAGCCATAGTCGATGGAAGCGGGCTGGGTTACACGTCTATTTCGTCGTGCGGTAGTTCGTCAATCGTCGCAAAATCCTCCTCAATTGGCTCCAGCGATGCGAGCAACGCGAGGAGCGACCGCCGCGGCACCGGCTCGATTACCAGTCGCCCTTCCTCCCTGCGCATGATCGCTTCCTCCCCCGGAAGCTCAAATTCGCGCGGAATGCGCACCACTTGGTCGCCCCCGATTCTGAACAGTTTGACCAGTCGTTCCGATGACATGCTTGACGTTATACTCCGATAGCGGGTGCAAAAGCTCGCGGTCCGAGGAGGATGAGCGATCATGGAAACGCGTGCTGCCGTCGCCCACCGGGCGGGCCAGCCCCTCTCGATCGAGACGGTGCGGCTCGACGGCCCCAAAGCGGGCGAGGTGCTGGTCGAGATCAAGGCGACCGGCATCTGTCATACCGATGCCTACACACTGTCGGGCGCCGATCCCGAGGGGCTGTTCCCGGCGATCCTCGGCCATGAAGGCGCCGGCATCGTGGTCGATGTCGGGCCCGGCGTCACGACCCTCAAAAAGGGCGACCACGTGATCCCGCTCTACACGCCCGAATGCCGGCAGTGTCCCTCGTGCCTGTCGCGCAAGACCAATCTGTGCACCGCGATCCGCGCGACGCAAGGCCAGGGCGTGATGCCCGACGGCACCAGCCGCTTCACGCTGCTGTCCTCTGGCGGCGGCGCGCCGATCCACCATTACATGGGCACCTCGACCTTCGCCAATTTCACGGTGTTGCCCGAGATCGCGGTCGCGAAAATCCGCGAGGACGCGCCGTTCGACAAGGTCTGCTATATCGGCTGCGGGGTCACGACCGGGATCGGCGCGGTCATCAACACGGCCAAGGTCGAGCCCGGCGCCCGCGTCGTCGTGTTCGGATTGGGCGGCATCGGGCTCAATGTCGTGCAGGGCTGCCGCATGGTCGGCGCCGACATGATCGTCGGGGTCGACCTCAACCCGCGCCGCCGGGCATTGGCCGAGCAGTTCGGCATGACCCATTTCGTCAACCCGAGCGAGGTCGCGGGCGACCTAGTGCCCTATCTGGTCGATCTGACCAAGGGCGGCGCCGATTACAGCTTTGAATGCATCGGCAATGTCCAGACGATGCGCCAGGCATTGGAATGCACGCATCGCGGCTGGGGGGTCAGCGTCATCATCGGCGTCGCCGCCTCGGGCCAGGAGATCAGCACGCGGCCGTTTCAGCTGGTCACCGGCCGGGTGTGGAAGGGCACCGCGTTTGGCGGCGCGCGCGGCCGCACCGACGTGCCGCGCATCGTCGACTGGTACATGGACGGCAAGATAAACATCGACGATCTGATCACCCACACGCTCGCGCTTGACGACATCAACCGGGGCTTCGACATGATGCATGCCGGGGAATCGATCCGCAGCGTCGTCGTCTATTGAGGCCGGGTGTACTGAGGCCGGGTGTACTGAGGCCGGGTGTACTGAGCTTGCGGTCTACTCGGCCGGCGTCCCGCGGGCGCGGAACCAGCCGAACCAGCGCGCCCACCGCGACGGTCGGCGCGCCGGCGGCTCGGGATCGGGCAACGCCGCGGCAGGAGCGCGCTCGGGCGTGCCGGTAATTGCCTCGAGGAGGGTCGTCGTGCCGAGCGCCCCGGCGGCCTGGCCGCGCCAGGTCACGATGTAGCGCAGAAAGGCGGTCTGGCTGGCGGTCAGGTCGACAAAGCGGCCGCCGCTGCGCGGCTCGTTGGTGTAGATCATCCGCGCGCGCATCCGCGTGCTGATGTCGACCCCGTCGATCGAGAGGCGCACCGTGACCGGCACGACCGCGTTGCGCTCGAGGTCGGGCGCATTGGCCGCGGCAAAGCCGCCCATCGACAGGTCGACCAGATCCGCATTGGCGCCGTCGATCTCGAATTCGGCCGCGAGCCCGACCCGGCGATAGAGCCGGCGGTTGCGCATCGTCTGCCGCTCGGCCGGGAGTTCGCCCGGGCTGGCGGGCGGGCGGGCGGGCAGGCGGGCGTCAGGGCGGGGTGCCAGGGCGATGTCGCCAGGCTCTCCCCGTGGCGACCCTCCCGGCGACGGATCGGGCTCGGGTTCCACCAACAAGGCGGACACATCGCCGGCCGGATGCCCCGGCTCCGCAAGCGCTGGCGGCGCCTCGGCGTCGACCGGCTTTGCGCCAGTCCTGGGCACCGCTTGCGGCGCACCGAGCGGGCGCTCGGCGCGCAGTTCGCGCGCCGAGGGGCGCACCTCGCCGGGACTGCGCGGCAGCGGCCGCGCGATCTCGATCGGTGCGCTGCGCGAATCGGCAGAGGGCGCATCGTCGGCAACGCCGCGCCGCAGCGTTTCGGCAAGCGTTTGCGCCGACGACGCGGCGACCGCCGGATCAACTGCCTCGACCGGCCGCACCAGCGCCGGCTCGATCGCAGTGTCTGGCGGCGGCGCCGCTTCCGGCGTGATTTCGGCGGCAGCTTCGGCCGATGCCGGGATCTGCTGTTCGGCCGGATCCGCCGCCATCGGCTCCGCGTCGCCAAAACCGACGGTCGCGGGCTCGGCGTCGCGCGGCGCGGACGCCGTGGTCGGGCGCGCCGCCGCTCTGCCGGGATGGCCCCGGCCGAAGGGCGAATCGGGGATCGCCAGCCTCAACACCGGCGCAACAAGCCAGGCCGGCACCGAGAACTTCGCCGTTTCCACCGAAGCCGAGGCGGTCTCGGGTGTCGGCTCGGGGAAAATTGGCGCCGGCAGTGGCGGCTCTGACGGGGACAGTTCGGATTTAATCGCTGCCGTTGCCGGCGGCATGGCTTCGGCCGGCGCTGTCGTCGCCGCAGGCTCGGTCTGCGGCGGCTTTTCTTCCGCCGCCGACTCCGAGGGCGTTTCGGGCTGTCGCCGATCGGCTTCGACGAAGGCCGGCGCAGCGGGCGCCTCGGCCGCTTCCGCTGGCGTGTCAGGCGGCCCGGGCAGCATCCCGGACCCCGCCCCGGCCGCGGCAGCAACCGGCTCGGGCGGCGCGACCGGGCGGCGAGGAACGGCGGTTTCCGGCGCAGCGTCCCTCGTAGCCAGGGCAGCGACCGCGGCGCCGGCCCGCGCCATGATCGCGGCGGCAACGGAGAATTGCCGCGGTTCTGTCCGGCCCGGGTCATTGGAGGGGGCCGGATCATTGGCGGGGGCCGGGTCTGCCGATGAGAGCGGTTCCGGGGTCGCGCCGGGCGCGGCCGATCCCGGCGCGCCGGACAGCCGCCGGAACACCGCGTTGAGCGGCGTTCGCGTGTCGCTCGACCGCTGCTGCGGCCCCTTTGGCGGCGCGTTCGAAATCACGGTGGATCGGAGTTGTGGCGCCCCAACGGCTGCGTCGCGGCTCAAACTGGCGCGGCGAAACCGTTTCCGCATCATAACGGATCGCGTTGGGCGCGCCAGGATCGATTCGCCCCCAAGCCGTCCCTGGCCCGGCCCCGCCGCCGCCGCCCGCCACGGTAGAGATACGCTGGAGCCGCGGTATGCTGGCGCCGCGGCCGGGAAGAGGCGGACCCGGGAAAGAGGGGGCAATGAGCGCGTTGGATTACCTGCTGGCGATCGATCAGGGAACGACCAGCACCCGCGCGATCCTGTTCGACGCGACCGGCCGAATCCGCCATATGGCGCGGCGCGAGTTGCGTCAGATATATCCGCGTCCGGGCTGGGTCGAGCACGACCCCGAGGAGATCTGGATTGCCGTCGTGACGACCTGCCGCGAGGCGATCGCCGCCGCGGCTGACGGTCCACGACCCGGGCCTATCGCGGCGATCGGCATCACCAACCAGCGCGAAACCACATTGCTGTGGGAGCGCGCCACCGGCCGCCCGGTCCACAACGCGATCGTCTGGCAGGACCGGCGCACCGCTGATCTGTGCGAGAGCTGGCGCGCGGCCGGCCTTGCCGAAACGGTCGCCGCCCGCACCGGCCTCGTCATCGACCCGTATTTTTCCGCGTCGAAGATAGGCTGGCTGCTCGACACGATCCCCGGGCTGGGCGAGCGCGCCCGCGCCGGCGACATCGCGTTCGGGACGATCGACAGCTTTCTATTGTCGCGGCTGAGCGGCGGCAAGCTGCATGCGACCGATGTTACCAACGCCTCGCGCACGATGCTGTTCGATCTGCGGCGCCTCGCCTGGGACGACGAATTGCTCGATGGGTTTGGCATCCCGCGCGCGCTGCTCCCCGAAATACGCGATACCGGCGATGATTACGGCAGCACCGCGCCGGAATTGTTCGGCGATGCGATCCCGATCGCCGGGGTCGCCGGCGACCAGCAGGCCGCCGCGATCGGCCAGGCCTGTTTCCGGCCCGGCATGGTCAAATCGACCTATGGCACCGGCGCGTTTGCGCTGCTCCACACCGGCGCGACGCCTTCCGTCTCGCGTCACCGGCTGCTGACGACGGTGGCCTATCGGCTCGGCGGCGAGACAGCCTACGCGCTCGAAGGCAGCATCTTTATCGCCGGTGCCGCGGTGCAGTGGCTGCGCGACCGGCTCCGGGCGGTCGGCACGGCGTCCGAGACGCAGCGCCTCGCCGAATGCGCCGACCCGCGCCAGCGTCTCTATTTCGTGCCGGCCTTCGCCGGGCTTGGCGCACCCTACTGGGCGCCCGAGGCGCGCGGCGCGCTCTGCGGCCTGACCGCCGAATGCGGCCTGCCCGAGATCGCCCGCGCGACGCTCGAAGCGGTCGGCTATCAGACGCGCGATCTGGTCGAAGCCATGGCGAAGGATTGCGGCCTGGCGATCGAAAAGCTGCGGGTCGATGGCGGCATGGCGGCGAGCGATTGGACGATGCAGTTCCTCGCCGACATCCTGCCGGCCCGGATCGAGCGCCCGGCATCGCTGGAGACGACCGCCTGGGGCGCCGCCTATGTCGCCGGGCTGACCCGCGGGTTATGTCCAACGCCGGACGCGATGATGGCGGCATGGTCGGCGGCGCGCCGCTTTATTCCAAGCATGAGCGCGGCCGAGCGCGACGAGCGTTATGCCGGCTGGCGCCGCGCGGTCGGCGGTGTCCTCGCGACGGCGACGAGGGCCGATGCGTGAAGAACCTGCTGCGCGATCTGCCGGATGCCGCCGGCGGCGAGGTCGTCGAGACGCTGCTCGCAACGCCCGGAGTGCGGATCGAGCGCATCGTATCGCTCGGCCACGCGAGCCCGCCCGGCTTCTGGTACGACCAGGCCGAGGCGGAATTTATCGTGCTGCTGGCCGGCGCGGCGCGGCTGCGCGTCGAGGACGAGCCGGCGGCGTCAACGCTCGGCCCCGGCGATTGCGTTCACATCGCCGCCGGCCGCCGCCATCGGGTCGAGTGGACCGATCCGGCCACGCCGACGCTGTGGCTCGCCGTCTTTCACGGATAGGGGCTTATGCCGGTCGGGAGTCTGCCGGAGGCAGAACCCGCTCGACCGCGGCGAGCAGCTCGCTCGGGCGCACCGGCTTCATCAGGAGCTCGTAGCGCGAAATCTGTTCTCTCCGCAGGTCGAAGGCATAGCCGGTGATGATCAACACCTTGGCCCCCGCCGCGGCCGCCTGTTCCGCCACCGTGAATCCGGAGCCGTCTTCCAGCCGGACATCGGCCACGACCAGATCATAGGCCGCGCTGCCCAGCTTGGCGCAGGCGGTTTCCACGGAAGCGGCCGTGTCGACCCGATAGCTCGCCCCGAGAAGCACATGCTCCAACAGCAGCCGCAGATCAGGCTCGTCCTCGACCAGCAGAATGCGTTTCATACCCGCGCCGTGAGGTTGCATTGATGTTGCACGACGCCCCTTTTTGTAGCGTAACGGACGCAAACATTGTCGGGCCGACTACGTTCCATGCTGCCCGGCAGCGCGGCATCGTCCCGTCATCCTCCGTGGGCGAGATTGACCCCGCGATGTGCGCGGCCCTAATTTCCGCCGGGGTTTGGCGGCGCGTTTCGCCGGCCTGCCCTGGCGACACCCTGCCCCGGCGACTCAAGGAGCCAGAGCCATGCGCAACAGCCGGATCGCGATCCATCCGATCGCCGGAGCGCTCGGCGCCGAAATCGAGGGCGTCTGGATCGGCGGGGATATCGACGATGCGACGATCGCCGAGATCCGCCAGGCGCTCAACGAGCATTGCGTGATCTTCTTCCGCGGCCAGGAATTCGACGCCGAGCGGCACAAATCGTTCGCCCGCCGGTTCGGCGATATTTTCGTTCATCCCAACTACCGGGGAATGCAGGAGGATGACGAGATCGTCATGGTCCGGCGCGAACCCGGCGACCAGCACATCGTCGGCGAAGATTGGCACACCGATACAACGATGGTCGCAGCGCCGCCGATGGGCGCGATCCTCTATGCGATCGAAGTCCCTCCCTATGGCGGCGACACCTGTTTCGCCAACCAGCACCTCGCCTACGAGGCGCTGTCCGCGGGCATGAAGCGGATGCTGGAGGGCTTGCGCGCGGTGCACAGCGACCGGCTGGTCGCGGGCCCGCAAGCCGGCCGCAACGCCTATCGCGCGACCAAGGTGCGCGAGGATGCGGGCTGGCGCGAAACCGTCAACACCCATCCGGTCGTCCGCACCCATCCCGAGACCGGGAAAAAGCTGCTCTTCGTCAACGCCGCGTATACGGTCGGCTTCGCCGGCATGACCGAGGCGGAAAGCCGGCCATTGCTCGATTACCTGCTTCAGCATGGCCATCGCCCCGAATTCACCTGCCGCTTCCGCTGGCAGAACGGCTCGGTGGCATTCTGGGACAACCGCTCGGTCAAGCACCTCGCCGTGAACGACGCCGGACCCTATCGCCGGCTGATGCGGCGGGTTCAAATCGTCGGAGATATCCCGGCCTGATGGGCGCGGACGACAAGCCGGCGCTCTATCGCGAGTTGGGGATCCAACTCGCGGCGCTGATCGCTGACGAGGCCGATATCGTCGCCAACACCGCCAACATGGCGGCGCTGATCTATCACCGTCTGCCCGAGCTGAACTGGGCCGGGGTCTATTTCGCGCGCGAGGGCGAGCTTGTGCTCGGCCCGTTTCAGGGGCAGCCGGCCTGCGTGCGCATCGCGTGGGGCAAGGGCGTATGCGGCACGGCGGCGGCGCGCGGCGCCACGGTGATCGTGCCCGATGTCGACGCTTTTCCGGGCCACATCGCGTGCGACGCGGCATCGCGCTCGGAACTGGTCGTGCCGCTGCTCTCGGGCGGCCGGGTGGTCGCGGTCTTCGACCTCGACAGCCCGCGCCCGGCCCGCTTCGACGACGAGGATCGCGCCGGCATCGAGCTTCTGGCCGCGATCCTGGTTCGGAATCACCCGGACTGGCGCTGAATCCGGGAAGGCTCGCGGCGCCGCCGATATCGGATTTGCATTGGCGCCGGGGCTGCGGCACGCTCGAATTTCGCTGCGTTGGTACGGAGAGGCGACATGGGCACGATGATCGAGTTTGCGCGCCCCGACGGGGGCAAGACCAAGGGCTATCTGGCGAGCGCCGGGCAGGGTCGGCCCGGCATCATCGTGATCCAGGAATGGTGGGGCCTCAACGACCAGATCTGCGGCGTCGCGGACCGCTTCGCCCGCGCCGGCTACAACGCGCTCGCCCCCGATCTCTACAAGGGCCGGGTCACGACGACGCCCGACGAAGCC
Source organism: Rhizobium sp. Q54 (assembly GCA_945861155.1). Lineage (GTDB taxonomy): Bacteria > Pseudomonadota > Alphaproteobacteria > ATCC43930 > CGMCC-115725 > DATARH01. The sequence continues at coordinate 12,068 of CAMATN010000037.1, read as the reverse complement.
AATCATCTGATGACCGGGCTCGATTTCCCCGACGCCACGCACCAGGATCTGCGCGGGGCGGCGACCCACCTCGCAGGCATCGGCGGCAAGGTCGCGGTGATGGGGTTCTGCATGGGCGGCGCGCTGACGATCGCCGCGCTGGTGCATATCCCGGAACTGGCCGCCGGAGTGTGCTTCTACGGCATTCCGCCCCAGGAATTCGCCGACCCGGCGATGATCAAGGCGCCGTTCCAAGGTCATTTCGCCAACCAGGACGATTGGTGCACCCCGGCCGGCGTCGATCAGCTTGAAACCGTTCTGAAGGGCTCCGCTCAATCTCCCGAAATCTACCGCTACGACGCGGCGCACGCCTTCTTCAACGAGCGCAGCCCGGCCTATCACCTCGCCTCGGCCAACCAGGCCTGGGAGCGGATGACCGGTTTTCTCGGAACGCGGCTGTGAGCCTCGCCGGGCGCCGGTGCGCCATCAATGCCGCCCGCCGCCCGCTGGTTTTCGCGGCGGCGCTCGGTCTCGGCCTGATGATGACTGTCGCTTCCCTGGCCGATGGCGGCCCGGCGGACACGCCGACCTGCCCGCGCGGCGAGGTCTATGACCCCGGACGCATGAAATGCGTCAAGCAGCAGGCGGGAACCCTGCCCGATAAGGCGCTCGCCGCCTACGCCTACGCGCTCAGCAAGGCCGGCCGAGATGACGAGGCGCTGGAAGTGCTCGATCTGCTGGCAAACCCGGATACGGCCGAGGCGCTCAATTACCGCGGTTATGCGACCCGTAAACTGGGCCGGATCGACGAGGGGATCGCCTATTATCTAAAATCGCTGGCGCTTGCTCCGAATTACGCGCAGGTGCGCGAATATCTCGGCGAAGCCTACGTTCAGAAGGGCGACATCGCGAGCGCCAAGGCGCAACTCCGGGCAATCGAGTCGATCTGCGGCACCGGCTGCGAGGAGTATCGGGATCTCGCCAAGGCGATCGCCGAGTCTTCACGGAGCTGAGCCCGGATTGGGCTAGCGCCGGCCGAACAGCCGCTCGATATCGGACAAGGCCAGCATGACGTAGGTCGGCCTGCCGTGGTTGCACTGGCCGCTATTCGGCGTCGCCTCCATCTGGCGCAACAGCGCGTCCATTTGGACCGGCGACAGGCGGTTTCCGGCGCGCACGCTCGAATGGCAGGCCAAGGTGCCGCAGACGCTCTCGACCCGCTCCTTGAGGGCGAGCGCATCGCCCCATTCGGCCAGTTCGTCGGCGAGGTCGCGCACCAGCGCCCGGACATCGAGCCCGGGGATGAGGGAAGGCACCTCGCGCACGATGACCGCGCCGCTGCCGAAGGCCTCGAGCACCAGGCCGAACTCGGCCAGTTCGTCGGCGCGCGCCGCGAGGCCCGCCGACAGCGCCGGGTCGAGCTCGACGATCTCGGGTAGCAGCAAAACCTGCCGCTCGACGCCGTGTTGCGCCAGCGCTTCCTTCATGCGCTCGTAGACGAGCCGCTCATGCGCGGCATGCTGATCGACCAGGACGATCCCGCTCTCGGTCTCGGCCAGGATATAGGTGCCGTGCAGCTGGGCCCGGGCGGTTCCCAGAACCGATTCGGGCGGCGGGCTCTGGGTCGCCGGCTCGCTGAACCCAAACGGTTCGTGCGGCGCGAGGAACGCATTCGCGGCCTCGGCAAGAGCGCGCGGCAGTGCGCTGGACCCGGCGGAGGAAGGAAAGGCAAGGCGCGGCGCCGCGTCGTAGCCGGCGCCAGTGGCGGGCCGAAACGCCGCCAGCGCCCCGGCGCTGACCGTCGTCGCGCTGCGGTGCCCGGCGCCCGCCAGCGCATGGCGCAGCGCCCCGACGATCAGGCCGCGCACCAGCCCGGCGTCGCGAAAGCGGATCTCGGCCTTGGCCGGATGGACATTGACGTCGATCTCGGCGGCCGGCCCATCGAGGAACAGCGCCACCACCGGGTGACGGTCGCGCGCCAGGACGTCGCGATAGGCGCCGCGCACCGCGCCGACCAGCATCCGGTCGCGCACCGGCCTGCCGTTGACGACGAGATACTGGTCCCGCGGGAGGCCGCGGTTCATCGTCGGCAAGCCGATCAGGCCGGTCAGCGCGAACCCGTCGCGGGACGCCGCGACCGGGACCGCGTTGTCGGCGAAATCGCGGCCGAGCAGCATGCCGAGCCGCGCCTCGCGCGAGGCCGCCTGCGGCAGTCGCAACAGCACCCGGTCATCGTCGCCGATAATCGTAAAGGCGATGTCGGGGCAGGCCATCGCCAGCCGCTTGACCGCGTCCACCGCTTGGTCGCGCTCGCTGCGCGCGGTCTTTAGAAATTTGAGCCGCGCCGGGGTCGCGAAAAAGAGGTCGCGCACCTCGACCCGCGTCCCGCCAGGGTGCGCCGCCGGTATCGGGGTACGCTTCGTCCCGGCCTCGACCGCGATCTCCCAGGCGCTGTCTTCCGCGATCTGGCCGCCTTCCGCGATCTGGCTGACCGGGCGCGACAGGATGCGCAATCGGCTGACCGCGCCGATTGAGGGCAACGCCTCGCCGCGAAACCCGAGCGATTTGATGTCCGATATGTCGTCGTCGGGCAATTTCGAGGTGCAGTGGCGTTCGACCGCGAGCTCCAATTCGTCGCGGCTCATCCCGACGCCGTCATCGGCGACCGCGATCAGGGCCTGCCCGCCCTGATGCAGCACGATGTCGATGTGCCGCGCGCCGGCGTCGATCGCATTCTCGACCAGTTCCTTGACCGCCGCGGCCGGGCGCTCGACGACCTCTCCGGCCGCGATGCGGTTGACCACGACAGGCGGCAGCTGGCGTATCGTCATGGTCGCCAGTCTACCGCGCTCGCTGCGGCGGCGCGATCATGTTTGCCTGCCGGTAACCAGCCCGCGTTTATTGGGAGGCGCGATCCCGCCCGGGGCGGGCCGCTCGTGCGAATCAGGCGCCGAGCCGCTTGTCGGCGCCGGTCCGGCCCGCCAGCCGCCGCGCGTCGCGGCGGGTTGCCTCGCGCGCAGCATCGCCAGCGCCAGCAGCGCGACGAGGATCGGAAACCCGATCTGGACGCCGGTAAGCCAGAGGATCACATACATGATCAGCGGGCACGCCCAGGCGGCCAGGAGGATCTCGCGCTCGCCGCGCCGGAACCCGTGCCGCAACCCGAGCACCGCGAGCCACGCCATCGCCAGCCCGGCCCAGGTCAGATCGTAATAGAAGACATAGGGCGACATCAGCAGCGACGCGGTCGCCAGCACCGCTGCCTTGGCCTCAAACGGGGCCTCAAACGGGGCCTCGAACGGGGCCTCGAACGGGGAAGCGGGCGCCCGCCAGGCGATCCAGACGCAGATTGCCGCGGCGATCGCGACCGCGATCTGCAGCGCCATCGCCGCGCCGCCGGGGAGCCCGAGCGATAGCGCGAAGACATACGGGCTCGGCATCATGCCCCAGGGAAGATTGCCGTTATCGACCAGCTGGCGCACGGTCGTCACATCGGCCAGGAACGCGATGACGGTCGGCCAGCCGAAGGCGGCAACGCTGATCGCCGTGAAGCCGAGCGCGGTCGCCGCGGCGGCGGCAAAAGCCCGCCACTGTCCCGTCGCGACCAGGGCCACCGGGAACAGCATTGCAAGATGCGGCTTGATCGCCAGGAGCCCGATCAGGATTCCGGCCAGGACCGGCCGGCGCTGGAGCGCGAGCAGCGCGAACCCGGCCAGCGCGGCGGTCAGGAAGCCGTTCTGCCCGTGCATGAAATTGACCAGCCCGGCCGGCAGCGCCGCGGCGACGATCCAGGCGCGCCGATCGACCAGGATCCGTCGCACGAGACCCGCCCAAAGCGCGAGGCTGGCCGCGAGGAAGACCCCGAGCGCCGCCAGATAGGACAGCAGCCCCAGCGGCAACACCATCAGCAGATAGGTCGGCGGGTAATGCCACAGGAAGAGTTTTCCCTGGAGGCCCGGCACCGCGATCCGATGCGCCGCCTCGATCGCGATCCAATCGTAGGCGGCCTCGGCGCGGCCTTCGATCGCGAGCCGCGCGGCCGACCAAAAGGCGATGAAATCGTAGCCGACCGGCTTGCCGCGCGGGTCGACGAGGTCGGGCATGGACCGCGCCGTCCACCACACCATCGTGATCGCAAAGATCACGACCGTCAGCCAGGAATAGACGCGGACCCGCTCCTCGTTCAGCCAATGCCGGTCGGGGAGCCTATGCCGCCCGCCCGTCGCCCGATCGATCCTCACCGCGCCTCGCCCGGTCCTCTGGTCGCCATGGCAGCCTAGCCCCCGGCAATTTCGATGTCGTTAATGAATCGCGGTGGCACACACCCCACGCGGACCTGCGGGGCGCTGACCTGAGGGGCGCTGACCTGCCGGGCGCGAGCCTGCCTTGACAGGGCGCGGACTTCCCGGTCGACTGCGCGAATCACCTGGGACGAGGGAGCGGCCAATGGGACGGGGTTCGGCCGGGCGGTCGGCGATCGATCGGGCGATGCCCGCAGCGGCGCCGACGCCCGCGCCCACGCATACCGGCGAATACCTGGCGCGGGTGCGCGAGATCGCGCCTGCTCTGGAAGAAGCGGCCGCGCAGATCGATGCGAGGCGCGAACTGCCCGAGGCGATCGTCGCGGGGCTGGCCGAGCGCGGCCTCTTTCGCATGTTGCTGCCGCATTCGCTGGGCGGCGCCGAATTATTGCCGGCGCAATACGTGCCGATCATCGAGGCGCTTGCCCGGATCGACGCCAGCACCGCGTGGTGCGTAAACCAGAATTCGGGCTGCTCGATGACCTCGGCCTATCTCGCGCCCGAGACCGCGCGCGAGATCTTCGGCGGCCCGCGCGGCATCCTCGCCTGGGGCCCGGGACCGGGCGAGGCGCATGTCGCGCCGGGCGGCTACCGGGTGACCGCGCGCTGGGCCTTCGCCAGCGGCAGCCATCATGCGACCTGGCTCGGCTGCCACGTGCCGGTGATCGAGGCGGGCGGAAAACCGCGCCTGCACGGCGACGGCACGCCGGTCGTGCGCACGATGCTGTTCCCCAAGAGCGCGACCGAATTCACCGACATCTGGCACACGATCGGGCTGCGCGGAACGGCCAGCAACCAATATTCGGTCAAGGATTTGTTCGTCCCCGAAGCCTATTCGGTCGACGTTCTGTCGCGCCGCGACATGGTGGCGCGCGAACCGGGGCTGCTTTATCGCTTCAGCAGCCTGTCGCTCTATGCCGGGGGTTTCGCCGGGGTCGCGCTCGGCATCGCGCGCAGCATGCTCGCCGCCTTTATCGAGCTGGCCCGCGACAAGATCCCGCGCGGCGCGCGCAAGACGATGCGCGACAACAACGTGACGCAGTCCGAGGTCGCGCGCGCCGAGGCGCGGCTGTCCTCGGCGCGCCTCTGGCTGCTCCACTCGTTCGAGGAGATCACCGAGGCGGTCGCGGCGCGCGGCCATATCACGGTCGAGGAGAGGATGAGGATCCGGCTCGCATCGACCTTTGCGATCCACACCTCGCTGGAAGTCGTCGATATGCTGTACGAGGCGGCCGGCGCCACCGCGATCTTCAACGAGAACCCGTTCGAGCGCCGCTTCCGCGACATCCACTCGGTCGCGCAGCAGCTGCAAGGCCGCCAGCAGCATTTCGAGACCGTCGGCCAATACCTGATGGGCCTCGACGCCGATACGAGCTGGCTGTAACTACCCGAGAGGACGCCGCGTTCGCGGACGGCGGCTCTCCCAGAGTGCGCTCGCCAGGATCGCGGCGAAGGCGAGGTTGGTCTTGGCATAGCGCGGGCCGAGGCGCAGCGGCTCCTGGACGGCGCGGAACAGCCATTCGAGGCCGAGATTTTGTACCGACGCGGGCGCCCGCCGGACCTCGCCGGCCAGCACGTCCAATCCGCCGCCGACACCCATGATGAACGGCACACGCAGTGCCGCGCGCCGGCGCGCCAGGAACCGCTCCTTGCGCGGGGTCGGCATGCCGATGAACAGGCAATCGGCGCCGGCGGCATCGATCTCGGCGACGACCGAATCCTCCTCGTCCGGCCGGTAATACCCGTCGCGCCAGCCGGCGAAAACGAGACCGGGATGGCGGGAGGTCGTCTTGGCCACGGCACGCTCTAGCACCTCCGGCCGCGCCCCGAGGAAATAGGGACGGTAGCCCCGCTCGGCGCACAGTCCGATCACGCCCTCCATCACATCGACCCCGGTCACCCGTTCCGGAACGTCGACGCCGAGCAGCCGCGCTCCCCAGACGATACCCATGCCGTCGACGCTGATGATGTCGCTCGAGCGGACATCGCTGTCCAATTCGGGGTTTGCCCGCATCGCGACGAATTTCGCGACATTGAGGCAGACATGCTGAAGCGCCCGCCCGCCTTTGGCCGATCGCCCGCTCTCGATCGCCCGGCCCGCCGCAACGACGGTGTCCCGCAGCGTCAGGCAGTCGATCGGAACGCCGAGAAACAGGCGCCGCGCCCCGGCGCCAGCCCCAAGGTCTGCTATGGAATTGGTCGAGTAAGCGCCATCCTCGCACCCGCGCATATCGTGCGGCATTCGGCCTCGCTGGTGTGTGTCCTCGCGGCTTGCTGCGGCCGATGCTAGCGGGCGACGCTTAAGTTTTGCTAAATCCTGTCGTCACCGGGACGGCGACAGCGGCTCGCGCGGCGGCAGATTTTGCCCGGCCAGGCATTCCTTGAGGCTGGCGTCGCGCTTGGCGTTCGAATCCGGGGTGAAATCGGGAAAGGCGGCCTGCGCCTGGAGCGCGCAGCGGTCCATCGCCTTCCAGTTCTTGGTCACGACGACCCCCTGCTGGCTGGCGACAGCCATCGGCGGCGCGAGCGCGAGGATCAACAATGCGAGGGCGAGGCGGTACATCTGTTTCCCCGGCGACAAGACCGCAAACAGGCGGGCGCGATCATAGCCGATTTTCGCCGAATTTTGCCGATTTCCTTTGGGTGGTAGTTTGAACTGCATGACCGCCGTGCGTCCTTCGAGACGCGCCCGTTGGGCGCTCCTCAGGATGAGGTAAATCTATGATGGCATTAAGAAACCTCCTCATCCTGAGGAGCCCGCGCAGCGGGCGTCTCGAAGGACGCACGGCGCGTCTCCAATCGAAACTGAGACGCCACCCTTTGGCCCGGTTGCACTCCTCACAAATCTGAGGCTCCATGACGCACCCGATCGGGAGGATGCCTGCCATGTTGAAGATTTGGGGACGCGCCACCTCGTCGAACGTGCAAAAAGTGCTGTGGTGCTGCGCCGAGCTGGACATTCCGTTCGAGCGCGTCGATATCGGCGGCCCGTTCGGCGGCAACCGCGACCGCGAATATCTCGCGATGAACCCGAACGGTCTGGTCCCCACGGTCAAGGACGGCGACCTGATCATGTGGGAATCCAACACGATCTGCCGCTATCTGGCGACGACTCGCAACGGCGAGCGCCTCTACCCTCGGGACCCGGCCGGCCGCACCCATGTCGAGCGCTGGATGGACTGGCAGCTGGCCGTGATCGGCGCGCCGATGGGTCAGCTGCTGTTCGGTCTCGTGCGCAGCACCCCCGAGACGCGCGACCCGGCGGGAATCGAAGCGGCGCGCCGGCGGGCGCTGACCGCCTGGACCATCGTCGAGGACGAGCTGAAGAACCAGCCCTATCTCGCCGGCGCCGAATTGAGCCTCGCGGAGATCGTCCTCGGCACCCAGATCTATCGCTGGTTCGCGTTCCCGATCGAGCGGCCGGAGCTGCCCAGGCTGCGCGCCTGGTACGAGCGCCTGCATGCGCGCCCAGGGTTCAAACAGCACATCGAGACGCCGATCACGTGAGATTGGGGCGACGTAACCGGTTCGGCATTTGGTCTGCATTCGTGGCGGTTGCTTTCGCCGCGATCATCTTTAGTGTGTGGGTGAAGGCTGAGCCAATCGCAGGGAGGGGCAAATGAAATCATCCGTGAAACTGGTCATCCTGGCGGCGGCGCTGGGCATTGCCTGGGCCGGCCCCGGGACCAGCTACGCGCAAGATGCGCTGGCGGTCATCACCAAGCGCCAGGACGCCATGAAGGAACAAGGCAAATCCACGGCGGCGATCAAGGCCTATACCGAGGACAAGGCCGATTTGGCCGCGGCCCGGGCCGCCGGCGCCCAGCTGCTGGCGTCGATGCCGACGATCCCAAGCCTGTTCCCGCAAAAGACCAGCATGGCCGACTACCCCGGCAAATCCTACGCCAAGCCGGAGATCTGGGCGCAGTGGGACAAGTTCAACGAAGGGGTAAAGTCCGCCACCGCCGCGGTGCAAACGTTCAACGCCTTGCTGGCGGCGGGCGACAAGGCCGCGATCACCGCCGCCTTCGGCAAGCTGGGCGGGGAAGCCTGCGGTGTGTGCCACACCCCGTTCCGCGAGAGAAAGACCTGAGCCTCGCCCTAGATTTTGCCTATCGGCGCGGCCGGCCGGATCGTCGCGCTGGCGGCGGCCATGGTGCTCGGCGCCGGGTCGCCGTCGAGCGCCGAGGCAGTCGCGCGCGGCGCCTATCTCGCAGCGGCCGCCGGGTGCGGGGGCTGCCACACCGATAGCGAGCGCGGCGGCCAAGCCTATGCCGGCGGCCGCCGGCTCGCGACCGCGTTCGGAATCATCGCGACCCCGAACCTCACCCCCGACCGCGCGACCGGGATCGGACGCTGGAGCGGGGCCGATTTCATCCGGGCGATGCGCTGGGGCATCGCGCCCGACGATACGCATTACGTCCCGGCGTTCCCGTTCCCGTTCTACAACCGGCTGACCGACCGCGATCTCGCCGATCTGAAGGCGTTTCTCGACAGCCTGCCGGCGGTGTCGCGGCCCGGCATCGAGGGCGCCGGCTCGACCGCGCTATTGGCCCGCGCCCAGGTCGCGGTCGCGGTGGCGGCGACGCCCTCGCCCGGCGCCTGGCAAGACGATCCGGCGAAGGACCCGGTATGGAACCGCGGCGCCTATCTGGTCGCCTCGCTCGGCCGTTGCGGCGAATGCCACACGCCGCGGACGCTGTTGGGCGCGCCCGATCCGCACCGGTTCCTGGCCGGCGCGCCGGCTGGTTCCGACGGCAAGCCCGCCGGCAAGAAATTCCCGAACATCACCTCCGATCGCAAGAGCGGCATCGGCAATTGGAGCGAGGACGATATCCTGGGCGTGTTGACGACCGGCGACACTCCGACATTCGACGAGGTCGGCGGCAGCATGGTCGAGATCGTCAAGAACACCGCCCGCCTCAGCGAACCGGATCGCCGCGCGATCGCCGTCTACCTCAAATCGGTGCCGGCGATATCGAGCGCGGAGCAGAAATAGCCGCCAGATAGCTGATCGGGCGTTTCGGGACTGGACGCTCGGTCGCGACCCCTTATGATGGCGCTCGGCGGCGGGTAAATCTCAGGGAGCGGAGCTTGGCGCGCGCGCGATCCGAAAAGAGCCTGGCCCGTTTCGACCGGATCGCGCTGGTGCTGTCGGGCGGCGCCGCGCTCGGCGCGTACCAGGCCGGCGCTTATGCGGCGCTCGAAAATTGCGGGGTTCGGCCAAACTGGATCGCCGGCACGGCGATCGGCGCGGTCAACGCCGCGATCATCGCCGGCAACCTGCCGCATGAGCGCATTTTCCGGCTGCGCCAGTTCTGGCAGGAGCTGAGCCGGCGCGTCGCGGCCCGGGGCGAGCGCGGGGCGACCCGTAGACTTGTCGACTGGCTGACCGGAGTGGTCCCCCAAGGTCGCGTTACGGCAAATCGCCGACTCGCACCAAGCCGACTCGCGCCAAACGGCCGCTTCACGCCGCCGGCGCTGCCGTTCGAGAGGCCGATCATCCCACCCGGCGAGTTGCGCGAATTGTTGCAGGGTTCGGTCGATTTCGGTCGCGTCAATTCGGGTTCGGTGCGGCTCGTCCTCGGCGCGGTCAACCTGGCCACCGGGGCGGAAACCTATTTCGACAACGACCGCCACATCCTCACGCCGGAGCATGTGCTTGCCAGCACTGCCCTGCCGGGGATGCCCCCCGCCATGATCGACAACCAGCTTTATGGCGGCAGCGCGGTGTCGGTTGCCGCGCTCGACGATGCGCGGCCGGCCGACACGCTGTGCTTTGTGATCGACGGCTACGACCCGGTCCCCGGCCGAAGCGGCGGGGTCAGCCGCTCGGCGCGCGAGATCGCGGCGCTTCGGCGCAACCACGATCTGCGCCGGATGATCGCGCTGTTGGGCGAGCGGGTGCCGCCGGGACTGCGCGGCGACGCCGATATCAAGAAATGTCTCGGCGAGGCGAGTTCGGCGACGATGACGATCCTGCACCTCGTGCATGACGGCAATGCCGACGACCTCGCCGACAAGATGGCCGATTTCTCCTCGGAAGCGGTGCTGGGACGCTGGCAGGCCGGGGAAACCGACGTGGCAACCGGTCTGGCGCATCCGCTGTGGCTGGCGCCGCCGCCCCGCCGGCTCGGCGTCGTCGTGCACGAGATGCGGGGCGGGGTTGCCGCCCCGCCGCGCTGAACCCTCGCCGCTCTCCCCTTTCTCGAACGACCCCGGGCTGCGCCCGATGTCGGGCGGCCCGTCCGCGCGCGACGGCGTCGCGCCGGTCTCCAGCGATCGGGATTTTTACCGGGATGTTACCGTTATAGTTTAGCCTCAGGCCGTGCCGCGCTTTTTGCCGTGCGGCGGCGCCCGGAAAGAACCCATGCTGTATCACGCCTATCAAGCACAATGCGACGCCTTGGCCCCGGTGCGGCTCCTGGCTGAAACCGCCCACAATCTGCTGAATCAACCCTTTTCATGGCTCGGCGGGCTGCCGCTGATGCGCGACGCCACCGCAGCGCTGAACCTGTTTTCGAGCGGCGGCATCCGCCATCAGCGCCCGGCCTTCGGTATCGACCGGGTGACGGTTGACGGCGCCGAGGTCGCGGTCATCGAGGAAGCGATCGAGGTCCACCCGTTCTGCCGGCTGGTGCATTTCCGCAAGGCCGGCGCGGTCGAGCAGCCGAAGCTATTGGTGGTCGCACCGCTGTCGGGGCATTTCGCGACGCTGTTGCGCGGGACGGTGGCGACGGCGCTGGCCGATCATGATGTGTACCTGACCGACTGGGTCAACGCGCGCAACGTGCCGGTGCAGCACGGCCGCTTTGGCCTCGACGACATGATCGACCTGATCATCGGCTTTATCCGCCGCCTCGGGCCGGGATGCCATGTGATGGCGGTGTGCCAGCCCGCGGTTCCGGTGCTGGCGGCGGTGTCGCTGATGGCGGCGGCGAGCGACCCGTGCCAGCCCGCCTCGATGGTGCTGATGGGCGGGCCGATCGACCCGGACGCCAACCCGACCGAGGTCAACCGCTTCGCCCAATCGCATACGCTTGGCTGGTTCGAGCACATGGTGATCAGCACGGTGCCGGCGCGCTATCCCGGCGCGTTTCGGCGGGTCTATCCCGGCTTTTTGCAGCTCGCCGGATTTATCGGGATGAATTTCGACCGCCATGTCGAGGCGCATTGGCGGATGTTCCGCCAGCTCGCCAAGGGCGATGGCGACAGCGCGGCGGCGACCCGCGCCTTTTATGACGAATACAGCTCGGTGATGGACCTGCCGGCCGATTTCTACCTGCAGACCGTCGAGCGGGTGTTTCAGCGCCAGGACCTCGCGCATGGCCGCTTCCGTGTGCGCGGCGATACGGTCGATCCCGGTGCGATCGAGCGCACCGCGCTGATGACCGTCGAAGGCGAGCGCGACGACATCTGCGCCGTCGGCCAGACCGCGGCGGCGCATTCGCTGTGCCGCAATCTCGCACCGGCCAAACAGGCGCACCATTTGCAGCCCGGCGTCGGCCATTACGGCGTCTTCCACGGCCGCCGCTGGCAGGGTGAAATCTATCCCAAGGTCGCCGAATTCATCCGGACGCACAGCTGACCGGCCGTAGGGCGGAAAAGCGAAGCGCATTCCGCCAAATCACGCGTCGGCCCGGAAACAACGGGAAGCCTCACCGTTGGCGGAATGCGCTTCGCTTTTCCGCCCTACGAGCGCTATAGACTCGCGGGACAAGGCTCGTGGAACCGCCAAGGAGGAGCGCCATGCCGTTGCGCAGCAAGGTCGTCATCACTTGCGCGGTG
>CAMATN010000036.1 GCA_945861155.1 Rhizobium sp. Q54 | reverse complement strand
GCGCCGCGGAGCGCTACACCATCGCGCCGGGTTGATCATGATCACCGGATCGGGTGATCACGTTCGACCGGAATCCGTGATCACGTTGCACCGGATTGAGTGATCATCTTCCACCGGAATCCGTGATCACGTTCGACCGGAACACGCATCAACAGGCACGCGACCAGCCCCCACGGCATGATCCAGATGCCCGAGATCGGGACCGCGATGATATTGGCGAGCGGCGAATACAGCACGACGCGGTGGAAATGGTAGATCGCAAACGGGTCGGTGCCGATCGTCGCGATCAGGGTCGTCACCAGGACCGCCCCGCAATAGCCCAGCGCCTGGCGCGCCCACGAACCGCTGTGGAACAGGTAGGCAAGCCCCGCGCCCCATTTCTCGTAGGCCGCGATCAGCACGATGACCGCGCCGAACGACATCTGGAAGCTGACCCCGACGAGGCCCTCGGGCTCGATCGCCAGCACGACCAGCGCGGCCAGCGCGCAGAGCCGCATCGACAGCCGCAGCCGGTCGATCAGGATCGCCGCGAACACGATGCCGTTCATGATGAACGAGCGCTCGGTCGGGATCGAGGCGCCCGAGATCATCAAATAAAAGAACATCACGATTATCGCGAAGACCGCCGCGATCTTCTTGATCGGGTAGCGCAATGCCACAAACGGGATCAGCGCCAGCCCGCCGCGCACCGCCAGGAACACAAATCCGCCGACCAGCGCGAGGTTCATTCCGGAGATCGCCAGCAGATGCGCCAGGCCGGAATCGCGGAAAGCCTGCGTCACCTCGTCGGCGATCGCGCCGCGCTTGCCGGTGATCAACGCCGCGGCGACACCGCCGGTCGAGCCGGGCAGCGCGGCGGTGATGCGCCGCGTCATGTCGTTGCGCAACCGCAGCAACCATTCGCGCCAGCCGCCGCTCCGCTCGTCACCTTGTGTGGTAATGCGGCGCGCCGGGTCGAAGCTGTACCCGACCCCGCCGATCCCGGCGAAATAGAGCGAGCGCTGCAGGTCCCACCCGCCCGGCAATACCTGGGCCGGCGGCGGGTAGAGCCTGGCCCGCATGCCGACCCGGTCGCCCGGTTGCAGCGCGTCGCTGGTCTCGGGGATGCGCACGCGCAGCTTGCGGGGCTGGGCCTCGGGGGCGATGCCGGGGAGCGGATCGGGCGCGATCACGACGCGCCAGCCGCGGTCGAGCTGATCGATGTCAATGACCCTGCCGGTCAGCGCGACCGAGCCGAGCCGCCGCTCCAGGACTGGGGCGCCGTGCTCCCAGCGCGACAGTTGCATCACCGCGAAACCGGCCCCGACAAAGACCAGCGCGATGCCGGCGCCGCGCCACACCGGCCAGCGCCACAGCGCCGCGACGATGGCGATTGCTGCGCCGGTCGCGACCCAGCCGACCCATAGCGGCGGTTCGACGAGGAGCGTGAAGTAGACCGCGATGCCGGCGCCGAAAAACACCGGGAGCCACAGGATGCGGCGCTCCCCCTCGGCGGCAAATGCGTCGACCAGGGCGGCGAGCGGGCGAAAGCGGCGTTCCGGCGCCGCACCCATACCCGCGCTCGCGGCCGCCAGATCCGCCATTGCCGCCGCACCTCTCGCGTGTCGCGGGCCGCGATGATCTAACCAGGGATTTCCGGTCCGATCCACAAATCCATGACGGAGCGCGCCGGGGCGGGACGGGGCCGCTCCCAATCCTCCCCCGGCTCGGTTTCTGCGTGGTAGGACTCGCGCGGCCGCCGCACTATCTTTGCCGGCGCGGTTGAGGAGAGGAGCGGGCGATGGATTATGGTGCCGATGGCGCCGACCAAACGGGCGAGCCGGTCATGCTGGCGCTCGGCGAGGACTATTCCGAGCTGCGCGAGTCGGTGCGCAAGATCTGCGAGAAATATCCCGGAATCTACTGGCGCAATCTCGAAGACGCGCAGGCCTATCCGACCGAGTTCGTCGACGAATTGACCAAAGGCGGGTTTCTCGCCTCGCTGATCCCCGAGGAATATGGCGGCTCCGGGCTGCCGTTGCGCGCCGCCGCGGTGATCCTCGAGGAGATCAACGCCTCGGGCTGCACCGCGAGCCAGGGCCACGCCCAGATGTACATCATGGGGACCCTGTTGCGGCACGGCAGCGCCGAGCAGAAACAGCGCTACCTGCCGGGAATCGCGTCGGGCGACCTACGCCTGCAAGCGTTCGGCGTCACCGAGCCGACCAGCGGCTCCGACACGACAAAGCTGAAGACCCGCGCGGTGCGCGCCGGCAACGGCGACCATTACCTCGTCACCGGGCAGAAAGTGTGGACCTCGCGCGCGCGGCACTCCGATTTGATGCTGCTGTTGGCGCGCACGACGCCGATCGAGGAGGTCAAGCGCCGCACCGACGGGCTCTCGGTATTCCTGGTCGACCTGCGCGAGAGCCTCGGCAACGGGATCGAAATCCGGCCGATCGCGGCGATGATCAACCACAACACGACCGAAGTATTCTTCGACAATCTGAAGGTGCCGGCGGAAAATCTGATCGGCGAGGAAGGCAGGGGCTTTCGCTACATCCTCGACGGCATGAACGCCGAGCGCATCCTGGTCGCCCAGGAATGCATCGGTGACGGCCGCTGGCTCCTGAAAAAGGGCATCGACTACGCCAACGAGCGGGTCGTGTTCGACCGGCCGATCGGGCAGAACCAGGGGGTCCAGTTCCCGCTGGCGCGCGCCTATGCCGAATTGGAGGCGGCCGAGATGATCTGCCGCCGCGCCGCGGCGCTGTTCGACGCCGGCAAGGAATGCGGCGCCGACGCCAACATGGCGAAGCTGCTCGCGTCCGAGGCGACCTGGCACGCCGCCGAGGCAACGATGCAGACCCTTGGCGGCTTCGCCTATGCCCGCGAATACGACGTCGAGCGTAAATGGCGCGAATGCCGCCTCTACCAGACCGCGCCGATCTCGACCAACCTGATCCTCGCCTATATCGGCCAGCACGTGCTGAGGATGCCGCGATCGTATTAAGCATGTCCATTCAACTCAAGGACTTCCTCATTGATGCGGGGATCGAACTCCCGGGGACGCTGGTGATGCGCCATACGCCGACGGAGAAACCGATACGTGACAAACTGCGATCGTGGGCTGCGGAGCGGCACAACATGTTTAATGCCTACCAAGCCACTCAGCTGCCAAAGCAGGCGGGAATGCTCGTTCGCGCGAAGCGTCTTGTGTCCTGCATCGGGCATGAGCCGGGCTTGGCCCTTTTCGTGGGCGTTTACGAGGTCCAGGGATCCCGCCCCATGACTGCCGAGGAATTTCGGGCAATGCCGGAAAATCAGGAGATGTATGGTCCTGATCACCCGGGAGCAAATTGCCTATGGTTCAATCTCCAATTACTAGACTCCCTCAAAGAATGGAAGGGCAAACTGGCGGTAAGATGGCCACCGCCACCCGTGAATTGGGCCCGGTGGGCAGATGGCATATTTCCAATTCAGGCGATACACCCTGAATCGATCCTCGTGCCGTCGATGCCGGCCTGGAGGGAACTCGTACTCGATTGGGAACAGCTTGGGTCGTTACCAAGCAGCTGGGCTGACAGATTATGTCAATGGCGGGGAATTTACCTTATCCAAGATAAAACCGATGGGAAGAATTACGTTGGCTCAGCTTCCGGAGAGCAGAACATTTTCGGCCGATGGCTGCAACACAGGGCGGGCGGGGATGCCGTAAAGCTTCGTGAGCGCAACTCAAGCGACTTCCTGTTTTCGATTCTACAGATTCTTGAACACGACCTACCCTCGGGCGAAGTTGTAGACATTGAAAACATGTGGAAAACACGGCTCCATACCCGAAGTAGTGGTCTGAATGTGAATTAGGCCAGCATCGTAGGATGGGTAAAGCGAAGCGAAACCCATCATGTTGCTCGGCACGGCTCCGCGTTTTTTGATGGGTTTCGCTGCGCTCTACCCATCCTACGGCATCGTGAAACTCGATCCCGCTGCGGCGAGAGTGCGTTCGGATCGAGGTCGCCCTCGGCGGTCACGGCGAGGCGGCCGCCGATTCGGCGCTGAAATCACGACTTGGCAAAATCATCCCCCGGCTCCGACGTACGCGCGAGCTTCACCAGGTCGAGGGCCAAGGTCGGGGTGTCGACCGGCAGGCGGGCGAACCCGTGGTGCCGATAGAAGGCTTCGGCTGCGGGCGAGATCGCGTGAACCACCAAGAGGCGTGCCGAGACCTCTGCCGTGGCGCGAAGAGAGCGCTCCACGGCATCGTGCAATAGCGCGGCGCCGATCCCCTTGCCCTGCCAGTCCCGGTCTATTGCCAGACGGCCGAGGATGACCGCCGGGATCTGGCGGGGCATGTTGCGGCGCATCGCGCCGGTAGCTTCCTGATTGAGAATCTGCCCCATGCTCAGGGCATAAAACCCGATGACATTGCGCGAGCCGGTCGGGCAGGCGACATATGTCTTGCTCGCTGCCATTGCCATATTGGCGAGCGCTCGCTGGCGCAGCCAATCATCGAGTACGGCTTCGCCGGAGTGGAAATCCTCCAGATCGTGCCGTGCGGTCAGCGGAACCGGGGCGTCAAATCCTGCAACCGCTTCAGTCACGCGACCAGGGAGGTTTGGTCGCCAGAAGCCGCTTCATTCCCGCAGTCTGTTCCGGTGTCGCCGGAGCGTCGAGCCAGTCCAGCACCTTCTGGAAATTCTTGTTGTCCACATAAAAACTGGTCTGGTCGAGGAGGATTTTCTTTGCCTCCTTGATCGCCGAAGCCATCATGAACTGCGAGCGGTTGGCGCCGAGCAGTTCGGCCGCTTGGTCAATCAGCATCCTGTCCTGCGCACGGGCGCGCAGGTGAATGTTGACCTCGGCAATGGGCTGTTCTGTCTTCATATCTGAAGGATGGTAGTTTGTGTTGCAGTTGTCAACACAAATGCAATCCGCAGCAAGCCCTATCAGAGAGCGGTGCGCGGGGCGGGATAGGCGATCGCGCCGATCGGGCGGCGCGGCAGCAGGGGCGCCGCTGCTTCGCGCGCCGCGCGATGGGCGGCGGCTTCGTGTCCGAGGTGGACGAACGCGAGCGTGAAAAACACCCATAGGTAATTGTCGGCCCGCAGGAATTCGTATTCGGTCAGGTTCACGACCAGAATGGCGACGATTATCGCCACGCAGAACACGACGTGCGTGGCTCGCGGGAGGGTCAATACCCGGACGGCGCGATAGAGCGCGGCGAGCCACACGAGTACGGCGCCAGCCAAGCCGACGATCCCGAGCGCAAGTCCCACTTCCAGCCAGGCATTGTGCGAATGCGGCACGATCCACCTCAGGCTGCCCCAGATCGTGCGCGCCTCGACTGCGTCGGACCGCCAGAAGGCGCCGTAGCCGTAGCCGAGCCACGGCCGCTGGCTGATGTAAGTGATAGCGGCGTCCCAGATATCGGAGCGCCCGGTCAGCGTCGGGCTGCGGTTGAGCAGCGCCAGAATTTCGGTCCAGCCGACCGCGAGCAGGCCAATGCCCAGAATGCCAATCACAACGAGGGCAAAACCGACGAGAAAGCCCGCGCCATTTCCCCTGCGAAACGCACTCGCCACGACCGCGACATAAGAAGCCGCGAACAAGAGGACGATCGGCGTCGCGGATTGCGCCATATACAGGAGCAGCAGGTTCGCCGGGATCAGCGCCGCGGCGATCAATCGCGGACCGTAGCCTCGCCATAATGCGTAAAGCGCGATCATGGCGCCAAACGCGGACATGCTGCCGAGCGCGTTCTTGGCGGTGAAAACGCCGCGCCAGGCATTCGGGTAGTCCTCGCTGCCGCTCAACCCGAGCCGGGGGGCGACCGCGACGACGACGATCGATGCGACAACGGCGCACGCGTTAAGTTTGACCAGCAGCGACACGAGCCGGCCCAGATCAAAGCGGCACGCCAGATAAATCGCGAACAGCGTCGTGGCGGCAAGGGTCGTGGCTCGCCTCAGCACGAGTTCGGGCGCATCCGACCAGAACGCGCTAAGATAGGCCAGCCCGAGGAGAATGATGATAGGCCAGGCGATGCGCACGCCTTCGAGCATCTGCCTCGGCCGCGCGAGGCTGACGACGACGAGGAACAGGATCAGCCCCGCATGTGCCGCCGCGCTGAGCGGATCCGACGCGTCAAGCGCGCCCTGTACCTTGCTGAGATACGATAGGGGCGGCCAGAACACGCCCTGCATCATCAACAAAAACAAAGCGGTAAAGAGGATTTCGAGCTGTCGGCCGATGAGCTGCATTATTCCTGCCGATCGGTTGATCCGGTTGCGGGTTGACGGCAACCCTAAAAACCGGCGATTTATATTTAGTTCTCTCGACTGCGGCAAATCTGTCCGAAGCCCGGCCATCGGCTTGGCGTCATGTTGGCGCCGCGACGGCGCTGGCGCGTGGGCAGCATAAACGGAATCGAAAGAGACCTGTTGCAGTATGGGGCGATGATGCCGTTCCGTCGTGGCCGCCCGCTGGGCTCTGATGCCGAGCCCACCGCCGCCTTTCAGCGCGCTGCCCGGGTTCGATTTTCGGCGCCGCGCCGAACGGGGGACATCATGCTCTATTCCCGCAGAGGTCGCCGCCGTTGCGGCAACAAGGAGGTAGCGTGACCGAGATCATCATCGTTGGGGCCGGTCCCTATGGGCTGTCGCTTGCCGCCCATCTCCGGTCGCTGGGCGTCGATTTTCGCATCTTTGGCGGCCCGATGCTCAATTGGTCCACCAAGATGCCGCGCGGCATGCTGCTGAAGTCGGACCCGTTCGCATCGAATCTGTGCGCGCCCGAAGGCGCGTTCACGCTGAAGGATTTCTGCCAGCGCGAAGGCATTCCCTATGCCGATGAGGGCAAGCCGATCTCGGTCGAGAATTTCATCGCCTATGGCGAGGCGTTTCAGCGGCGCTTCGTGCCCGAGGTTGAGGAACGGTTCGTCGTGGCGCTCGACCGGGTGGCGGACGGGTTTGCGGTCCAGCTCGATGACGGCGAAATGGTCGTGGGCCGCAAGGTCGTGATCGCGATCGGCATCAGCGATTTTCCCTACATGCCGGCGACGCTCGCCCCGATTCCCGGCTTTGTCAGCCATGCCTCGCAGCATGTCGACATGGGAGCGTTTCGCGGACGGGAATTGGCGGTGGTCGGGGCCGGCTCCTCGGCGGTCGATCTCGCCGCCCTGCTGCACGAGGGCGGCGCGTCGGTGCACATGGTCACCCGGCGGCCGTTGCGCATTCACGGCCGCGTGGCCGGCGCCGAACCGACCCTCGCGCACCGCTTGCGCCACCCCAACACCGGGATCGGCCCGGGGTGGAAGAATGTGTTCTTTACCCGTACTCCGCATCTGTTCCGCCTGCTGCCGCAAGACCGGCGCCGCCACTGGGTCGAGCACACCCATGGACCCGCCGGCGGCTGGTTCATGCGCGACCGCGTCATCGGCAAGGTGGCGCTGATCGAGGGGTTTGCCCCGAGTGCGGCCGAGCCGCGCGACGGACGGGTCGACCTGCACCTCTCGGGCCAGGACGGGGCGCCGCGGACGCTCACGGTCGATCACGTGATTGCCGCAACCGGGTACAAGATCGACTTGCGCGCCGTGAAATTCCTCCCCGAGACGCTGCGCGGGGAGATCGCGCTGCTCGGCCCGGCGCCGGAGCTGTCGCCTCATTTCGAGACCTCCGTCCCCGGGCTCTACATCGTCGGTCCGGCGGCGGCGTACAGTTTCGGCCCGCTGTTCCGGTTTGTCGCCGGCGTCGAGTTCGCCGCGCCGCGGCTCGCCCGGCATTTTGCCGCGTCGCTGTCGCGTCGGCCGATGGCGCCCGAAACCAGGCTCGCTGCGCCGCCACGCCGCCTGACCAACCGGCAGACCGCGAACCGATAGCCAGTACAAGGGGCGGTATGTGAACGGGCTGATGATCGCGTTTGCGTTTATGCTGCCGTACAACACGCTGCGCACGGCGACAGCGGCCGGGGTTCGTGTCCACGTCCTCGGCAGCGGCCCGTCGCGCGGCCTCAGGACATCGCGCTATTGCGCCTCCTACCAGAAATCGCGGGTCGGCGGGAACGGCGACGAGGATCACGAGGCGATCCTCGACGAGATCGCCGAAATCGTCCGGCGGCGCCAGATCGATGTGGTGTTTCCCTCCGACGATGTCTCGACCCGCCTGCTGGCGGCGATCCGGGACCGGCTGCCGGTGCGCAGCTCGCCGATGCCGGATCTCGCGACCTTCGATCTGGTCAACAACAAATGGAATTTCACCCGGTTCGCGCTCGAACACGGCGTTCGGGTGCCGGAATGCTGGCTCTACGAGCGGGTCGACGAACTGCGCCGCGACCTCGATTCCGGGGCGCTCGAATTACCCGTCACGGTCAAGCCGATCAATCAGTCGGGCGGTCGCGGGGTCGTGCATATCCGCGATAAGAGCGAGATGGGCGAACTCGACTCGGTCGATTACCTGCCGATCCTGATCCAGCGGCATATCTTCGGAGAGATGATCTCGACATCGGTCATCGCCAACGCCGGCAAGATACTCGCCTACGCCACCCAATACCGCGACGAGCGCTGGTTCCAGCTGCGCGTCAACCCGGATTTCCTCGATAATGTCGAACGGTTCGTCGCGGCGAGCGCGTTGAGCGGCCCCGCCAATTTCGATGCGATCTCCGAAGAAGGCAGCGGGCTTACCTACATCGTCGAGTGCAACCCACGATTCTGGTACACGATGTACATGTCGATGGTCGTCGGGTTTAATTTTCTCGACTACGCGCTTGGCGAGCGAGCCGCCGCATCGGGAGCGCCGGCCACGCTGGGGCACGGCGAGATGCGCCTGTCGCCCCGGGCTATCGTCGCGCGGCCGTGGCGAGCGACCCGGCACGAATGGGCCCTCGTGGCGCACCACATGCGCGATCCGCTGGCCTACATCGCCAAGCGAAAGCGGTTCTTCGACGACACCGAGGTGGGCGTGCGGCCGGAGCAGATGCGCACCTATACTGCGGGCGAGATCGCCAGCATCGTCGCGCCGTCGCCGGCCTTGGTCGCGTAGGCCCTCGTTAAGCGCTAGCCGCTAGGCCGAATCGTCGGGCTCGGCGATCGCCACCAGGCCATAGGCGAGCGCGAGCGGAGTCACCTGGCGCAGCAGCCGGTCGGCGGTGTTGCCCACCCGGGAGGAAAGAACCATCCGCTCGGTCAGCACGCTTTCGGGCCGCAGGCTCGATACGACATAGCCGGCCTCGCCCAGCTCGGCGCAGAATTCGGCCGGCGTATAGAGGTGGTAATAGAGTTCGATCGGGTCCTGGCTGCCGCCGCGGCGATACCGGACATCGCCGGGCTCGGCCTGTTGGCCCAGCACGCGCATCGCCTTTTGCTCGGCGAGAAAGCGGCGGGCCCGGTTCGGGACCGTCGCGATCAGGCGCCCGCCCGGCCGCAAGCGCGCGCGCAAGGCTCGCAAGGTCGCGACGCGGCGCGCCCGATGCTCGACATGGCCCAAGACGCCGAACAGCAGGACCACAAGGTCGAAACCGCCATCGCCCTCCAGCCGCCGGCCCAGATCGTCCAGGCTGCCGCACAGGGTTTCGAGCCGCGGCAGCCGGGCCGCGCCGGGCGTCAGCGCCGCGTAGCGCTGGCGGAGCTGCTGGATAGCTGTCGGGCTGATGTCGTATGCGAATACCGAGACCCCGGGCTGTTGCACCAGGGGCAGCGCATAGCGCCCGCTGCCGCAGCCGAAATCGAGCACCCGCCCACCCTTCGGACCGAGTTCGCCGAGCACGAGTTTCAAAACATGCGGGTTCGGCGCGGGGTAGCGCGTGCTGTAGAGCCCGGTTTCAAAATAGCGATTATAACTGCGCTGTATGTCGACGGTTGCCAGAAACGCCTGTTCCAGCGGGCCCACGTATTCGTCTGCGAGAACCGGCATGCCAATCTGCCCCGTTGTGCTCAAGCGTCCCTCACATTCCTACGTGATTTGTGTTAACAGCCGATTATACCCGCGCTATCGGCCGCCGAAAATAGCCGGCGTCTCGTTCAACCTGTCTTCGAGGTCTAAGCCCTCCAGCGCCATGCGCCGAACTCAGGGTTGGCCGAGGCTCGGCTGCCCCGCTTCTATCGGCTCGGGCCGAAGCGGCCTGGGTGCTGCCGGGATTTCGCGCCGCACCGCGTAGAGGCGCCCGCAACACATGACCAGCGTCAGCAGGTTGCCGAGCGCCACCCCGTACATCGTCCAGGTATAACCCTGCCAAATGATGGCGCCCGCGGTCGCGCCGATCGTTACCGGCGCGCTCAATACCGTGGCGCAGGCGAGAAATTTGAACTCGCGCGCGGCCCGCAACGGAATACTGACGATGTGACCCAGCGCATCGAGAGCGGCGGCGATCGCCCACGGCAATACCAAAAGCCAGGCATCCGGATACTGCCCGGCGAGGAAATGGCGTTCGATCACATGCCAGCCGAGCCAAAGCGCAACCGGCCAGACGGCGCTCGCGACGATCGTCGCCGCGAAGGCCCGCACGACGGCGCGGTCGAACGCCTTGAATTGCCCGTCGGCGAGGTAGGTTGCCAGCTCCGGCAGAGCCGTGCGGCCCCACGAGGTTACCATGATGCGCACCGGCCGGAACAGGAGGCCGACGACGGTGATCGCCGCCAATCCGGCGAGCCCGACCAGATTGACCGTGACGTAGACATAGCTGCGCCCGTGCAGATGCGTCGTGAGCACGCCGACGAGCGCCCAGCTCACATCGCGCAGGATCTTCCGATATTCGCCCCACCAGCCGCGGCGAAACGGGCGCAGCTTGGGACCCGCGAAGCGACCCCGCAGGCACAATTGTCCGGCGATGCACCCGGCCGATATCGCGAGAAACGCGATCGCCAGGTTGGCGAACCGCTCGGGCCAGATAAACATGGCGGCAAGGCAAAGCGTCGTGACCGCGACATAGGGTCCGTCGATCCATAACAGCATGGCCATGTCGTGGCGGCTGAACGCGAGGCTGCGATAGAATTCGCGGTACATGCCGGCCGCAACGAAAACCGGGATCGTGATCGCGGCGAGGAGGTCCCGCGGCGTCCATTCGGCCTCGATCGAGACATTGACCAGGACGACCAGCCCGGTCATGGCTGCGATTGCCAGCAGATTGACGATCGCGATCGCCCCGGCGAGCCGGCGGGCACTCGGCGGGTCGGGGGCGGCCGGCACATGGGTGCTGAGCGGCCCGTTCACGAGCGCGTCCTGGATCCCGATCGTCAGCAACCCGAGCGTCATCCACAGCGACACCATGCCGTAATCGGTCGCCGACAGCGCGCGAACGAGGCTGAGGCTGAGGCCAAAACCGAACACGCTCAGCACGATCTGGTCGAGCACCGAGGCGCCGTAGCGGTAGCGGCCGCGCAACCCGGCAAGCCGGGACCGCAACCGATCGAGTGGGGCGGGCACGAACGTCATGGCGAAAGCTTTTACCATGGAGGTCTGTCTGAACGGTAAACGTGGAGCCGCGTCATTAGGATGCGGTTTCCTCCAAGGTCTCGGAAGTCCCGGAGCGAGCGCCCAGCGGCTTTGAATACACGCGTTTTCTTGTCGGGATTTTAATGAATCCCCCTAGAATGATAGGCATGGCTCAACAGCGGACGCTGGTGACACGAGCGCCCTTGGGCCGAAACCATCGTTTCGGCGATCGATATCGGTGGGCAGGATGCCCGGTTCCTGCGGAGGATTGGCGACGTGGAGTTGGCGAGCGGCGCGGCTGTCGAACAATACGGGCGGCTTGCCGTCGAAGAGCGCGTGCCGATTGATGCCGAGATTGCCCGCTTGCGAGCCGATAGCACCGAAATCCGCACGCGGCTCGCGCAGCTCGAACGAGCGATGCACAAATGCCGCGAGGCAACCGACGATCTTAGTGGCTCCGCGCTCTCCCCGGCGAGTGGCGACGAAGAACCAAGCGCCGACATCGCCCGATTGAAGGCCGTGCTGGCCGCGCGGGAGCAGCGTCTGGTCGAGGTCGAAGCCGCCGCGCGCGGACAGATCGCGGCGCTCTCGGAGGCGCTCGCGACAATCGAAGAGAGCATCGCCTGGCGCGCCACGGCGCCGTTGCGCGCGGCCGCCGCGGCATTGCCGCAGCCGGTGCGGCTGGCCTTCTTCCGGGTCGCCCGGGGCGTCTATTGGGCATTGACCCCGCACCGGATGCCGGCCCGGCTCGAGTGGTTGCTCTATGCGCCCCAGATGCGGCGGACCGTCAAGCGGCTCGAATCGCTGAGCGAGGAAGTGCGCAGCCGCCTCGGTACGCCGCTGCGCCGCTCGTATGGACCAAGCCCGATCGAGCGGCTCGATGTCTACCCGGCGGCGCGCCCGGATGCGCCGGTCTTCGTCTTTGTTCATGGCGGCGCCTGGCGCGAGGGCGAGGCCGGAAATTACGCGTTCCCGGCCGAGCTGTTCGTCAACGCCGGGGCGCACTACGTCGTTCTCGATTTCATCGGTCTCAAGGAGGCCGGCGGCGATCTGCGCATCATGGCCGAGCAGGTGCGCCGCGGGATCGCCTGGGTCTATCGCAATGCGGCAAGTTTCGGCGGCGATCGCGACCGCATTTTTGTCGGCGGCCATTCGTCGGGCGCTCATCTCTGTGCAATCGCGCTGGTGAGCGACCGCGGCGACGATGTCGCCGTGCCCGCGGACACGGTGAAGGGCGCGCTGCTGATGAGCGGCGTGTTCGACATGAAGCCGGTGCGCCAGTCCAGGCGCAACGCCTATCTCCGGCTTACCGACGAAATCGAGCAGGCGATGAGCGCCCGGCGCCATGTGGGGCTGTTGCACGTGCCGGTGGTCATTACTTACGGCACCTACGAACCCCCGGAATTCCAGCAGCAGAGCCGCGATTTCTTCACCGCGCTCAAGGATGCGGGCAAACCCGCCGAATTGCTCGAGGCGGCGAATTTCAACCACATGGACATGATGGAATCGCTGAGTAGCCCCTATGGCCCCAACGGCCGGGCGGCGCTCGCCCTGATGAAGCTTTGATCGACATGACCTTCAGCGACCCGACGAGCGAGGCGATCAGCCAGGCCGGCGGGACCGGGGTCTCTGGACCGGACCCGATCGTGTCGGCGGTCGAGGTCAGCATCGTCATCCCGTCATACCGCCGCCCCGAATTGCTGGCGAGCGCGCTGGCGAGCTGCGTCGCGCAACAGGGCGTCGCCGCGCCGTTCGAGATCGTCGTCGTCGACAACGATCCGGCGGGCTCGGCGCGGCCGGTGGTCGAGGCATTCGCTAAAACCGGGGCGCCGGCGATCCGCTATGTCGGGGAGAGCCGGCCCGGCATCTCGCATGCCCGCAACACCGGCGTCGCAAACGCGGCGGGCCGCTATGTCGCCTTTCTCGATGACGACGAGGAGGCCGAACCGGGCTGGCTTGCCGCGTTTCTGGCGACGATTCGGCGGTCCGGCGCCGACGCCGTGATGGGCCCGGTCTATCCCCGCTTGCCGGCCGGCACCGACGACCATTCCTATGGCCGCGAGGTCTACACCCGCGACGCCGGCGTCGCGACCGGGACCCGCTTGCCGCGATGGAGCGGCATTGGCAATGCCCTGCTCGACAAGGAGCGGTGCTTCGGCGCGGCGCCTCAGCCGTTCGACCCGCGGCTCGGGCTGTCCGGCGGAGAAGATTCGCTCTTTCTGCGGCAGTTGACCCGGCGCGGGCGCTCGATCGTGTGGTGCGCCGAGGCGGTGATCCGCGAGACGATCCCGCCGGAGAAGCTCGATCCGCGCTACCTATTGCGACGCACCTTCCGCGGCGCGCAGACGACGACGTTCGTATGCGCCGCGGTCACGCCGGCGGAACCCGGCCGCGCGGCGTTATGGATGATGGTCGGCTGCGCCCAGGTGGCGGTCTATGCGCCGGCCGCGCTGATCCTGCGCGCGATCAACCATCGCCGGTGGCTTCCGGTCGCGGCCAAGGCGGTCGGCGGCCTCGGAAAGGTCTTATGGCACCCCAACCTGCACCTCCGCCTCTACCGCTGAGCGAGGTATCGACGGGAATTGCCGCGGCGTCGGATGAATGGCAATTTGGCGAAATTGTCGACTCGATCTCGGATCGAGCCGGGGATATGCCCAGGATTTTTCCGCCGATGCTGGTCAGATGCGCCCTCGCCCTCCTGGCCGCCGCGCTGCTGCTCGCCGCGCCGGCGCGCGCCGACGGCACCGTCTACCGGGCGAGCGGATGCGGCGAATACATCTTCGTCTCGACGCCGGGCGGCTTCTCGGTATTGCGGGCCGACAGCGGCGGCGCGGTCAAGGATGGCGACTACCTGGTCGGCGACGTCGAGCGGTTCGGCCACTCCACCCTGTTCGACCGGACCCAGAACCGGTCTGTCTTCGCGCAGGTCGCCGAGCGCAATCTGACCCAGGCCGAAATCCGACAGCGCGTCAGTTTGCGCTGCCGATCGCCGCTCGGCGACAATCCGGTGTCGGGCTACGTGACCCGCGCGTCCGGCTGCGGCAACAAGATCTTTGTCAATACGCCGCAGGGCTTTGCCGTCCTCGAGCGGATCGCCGGCGGCATCGTCGCCGATGGCGACACGCTGACCGGCAATTTCAGCCGCCCCGGCCGCGCCACCGTGCAGGATCGCCAATCCGGGTCCAGCCTCGTCGTCTTTGTCGAGGATCTGTGGCTGTCGCGATCGGCCGCCGAGCGCAAGATGAATGCCGCCTGCCGGCGCCAGCGATGATTTTTCACGCCATCCGCGACAGGAGGGCGATCCCCGCCACGATCAGGGCGATGCCGAGCGCGTCGGAGGGGCCGATCCGCTCGCCAAACACCGCCACCGCGAACGCGGCGATGATTAGGATGCAGGCGCCGACCTGGATCGGGTAGGCCATCACGATCGGGATGTCCTGGAGCGCCCGTCCGTACAGCACAACCCCGATCCCGAACGCCGCGACGCCGAGGACGAACGGCAGCGCCACATAGTCCCAGGGGCCGCGGATCTCGGCATTCGTGCTGAATTGCTTGACCAGCAGATTGCCCGCGACGTTGAACAGGATCGAGCCGGCGAGCATCATCCAGGCGGTCATCTCGGGGCCTCAGAACGAGGTGCGGTGAAATAGCGGGCGCGGCAGCGCGCACACGATTCCCAGGATCACGCGCCAGAACCACGGCGTGTACACGACCGCGCGGCGGCGCTCGACCGCGCGCAGGATGTCGGCCGCGACACGGTCGGGCTCGGCCCATAGCGGGCCGCCGCGCGGCAGGTGCTCGGTCATGCGCGTCGCGACGAAGCCGGGCCGGATGTCGAGCACCTGCACGCGAGCGGCGTACAGCCGATGCCGCAACCCTTCCAGAAAACGCTGCAGCCCGCCTTTGGCCGCGCCGTAGAGGTAGTTGCTCTTGCGCCCGCGGTCGCCGGCGACCGAGGTGATGACCGCGATGACGCCCGAGCGCTGCGTCTCGAAACGGCTGGCGAGATGGAGCGCGAGCACGGCCGGGCTCGCCAGGTTGAGCGACAGCATAGCCTCGACGGCGTCCGGCGCGGCTTCGAGCGCGGCCTGGTCGGGCAGCGACCCGTAGGCGATCAGCGCGAGATCGATGCCGGAGAAGGCGGTCCAGGCCCGCTCCACGATGTCGCCGGTCGTCCCGATCGCGGCGAAGTCGCCGGCGATTTCGACCACCTCCGCCGCGCCGCGCACCAGCAGGTCGCGCGCCGACGCGGCGATCGCCTCGCCGTCGCGGCCGATGAGCACGATGCGGGCGCCGGATGCAGCGAGGCGACGCGCCACCGCGACGGCGATCCCCGAATTGGCGCCGAAGATCGCCGCTCGCGACGGGCTTGATGAGGGGGAACGGGACGGGGCTGTGAGGGTCATGCGGCCTCTCTCAAGCGGTTGTCGAGGCCGACGCGCCGGGCGAAGCCCGAGGACATCGCCGGGTCGGTATATCGCAGGAACTCGGGCAGGCGAGGATAGCCCCTGCGGAAGGTCTCGGCGCTCATCACGCTGTCCTTCGCGGGGTAAAGCCTTCCTCCCGCCGCGACGACAATGGCTTCCAGCGCCGCCAGCAATTGCCGTGTCGGCGCCCCGGTATCGGGAAAATCGAGGGCCAGGCTCGCCCCCGCCATCGGGAACGACAGCAACCCGGGCGAGGGCAGATCGCCCATGGTCTTCAGAACGGCGAGCATCGAACCTTGGCCCGAGGCGGCGATCCGGGCGAGGAGTTCGGCGATGGCGTCACGCGCGACGGTATTCGGCACGACGCATTGGAACTGGAAAAAACCGCGCGCGCCATAGAGCCGGTTCCAGTCGCCGATCTTGTCGAGCGGATAGAGAACCTTCTCGTACGACCCGACCCAACGGCGCCGGCCGCGCCGGCCGAGCTTGTGGAAATAGGCGGTGTTGAACGCAAGCAGCGTCAGCCGGTTGAGCGGCGATAGCGGCAAGGCGAACGGGATCGCGATTTTCGGATCGAGAGCCGGCGGCGGCACGCCGATGCCGGCATGGTGCCGGGCGCGGCTGAAGATGCCGCGTCCCAGCGCCGCGCCGGTCGCCAGGCAATCGATCCAGGCGGCGGTGTATTCCCATCCCGCTTCCGATTCGGCCGCCAGCGCGAAAAAATCGTCGAGGCCGGCGAACCTTATATCCTCGGCCTCGACGCCGGTGCCGACGACCCGGCGCAGCTGCACGCGGGCGCTGAGGATGAGCCCGGTCAGCCCCAACCCGCCGATCGTCGCGGCGAACAAATCCGGCTGCGATTGCGGCGAGCACGACAGCACCGAGCCGTCGCCGCGGGCCAGATCGAGGCCCAGCACATGGCGGCCAAAGCAGCCCTCGCGATGGTGGTTCTTGCCGTGCACATCATTGGCGATCGCGCCGCCGACCGTCACGAAGCGAGTCCCCGGCGACACCGGCAGGAACCAGCCGCTACCGTCCGGGTCGGGCCGGCACAGCGCGGCCAGGATGTCGGCCAGCCGCACTCCGGCCTCGCAGGTCACGATGCCGGTTTGGCGATCGAACTCGATGAAGCGGTCGAGACCGCGGCAGTCGATCAATCGGCCGCCCGGGTTCAGCCCGACATCGCCGTAAGAGCGGCCGTTGCCATAGGCCAGAACCGAGGCGCCGCCGGTCGCGGTCAGCGCGGCGCGGGCGTCGGCCAGGCTGCGCGGGCGGTACACCAGATGCTCGCCGGCGACGGTCCCGCCCCACGACCGATAATCGCTCCGCCGGCTCCCGCTGATCGGCACTCCGCCCTCGCTTGCGAGCGCTAGCTCTTGACCAGATGGTCGAGCAACAGCACCGCGACGCAGCAGATTGCGATCATCCACGACACCCAGTCGCGGGCCGCGAAGACGATCGGATCGTCGTTCATCTTGCCGCGCGAGGTGGCCAGCCACATCCGGCATTCCCAAAACAGGACCAGCGGGACGACGATCCACGCCAGCGTCGCCTCGCGATCGAGCGGCGCGGCCAGTTCGTTCTGCACATACAGCGCCAGCACCAGCGAGGCCACAAAGCTCGAGGCAACGCCCATCAACTGGATCATCGGCAGGTCTTCGGCCCGGTAGCCGCGCCCGGCCGCGTTGCGCCCATCGCCGGGCGGCAGCGTCCTCAGCTCGGCGACCCGCTTGACCATAGCGAGGCTGAGGAAAACGAAGCTCGAAAACGCGAGAAGCCACAGCGAGACGTGATATCCAGTGGCGATGCCGCCGGCGAGCAGGCGCATCCCGTAAAGCGCCGCAAGTATGAACACGTCGACCAGCGCCTGCGACTTCAGCCACAGCGAATAGGCGCAGGAACAGGCCGCATAGGCCAGCAGCAGCGGCAGCCCGCCGACCGGCAGGCTCAGCGCCAGACCGGCCAGCACCAGCGCCGGCGCCGCGATCAGACCGATATGCAGCGCCAAGGCGCCGCTCGCGAACGGCCGGCGGCACTTGTTCGGATGCTGACGGTCGGCGGCGAGATCGACCAGATCGTTGGCGAGGTAGATGCCCGACGCGGTGCAGCAAAAGGCGGCGAACATGACCAGCGCCTCGCCCCAGCCCGCCACATCGCCGATCGCGCGCGCCGCTACCAGGGGCACGAAAACCAGCAGGTTCTTGGCCCATTGATGCGGTCGCATCGCCCGCAGGAGCGGCAGGAGCCAAGCCGTCCCGGACTCAAACGGGCGCTCGATCGCGGTGGCGCGCGCGGCGGCCCGCGCCACGCCAGGCCGCGCGTTGATGCAGATGCCGCTCGCCGCGCCGCGCCATATCGCCAGATCGGTGCGGCTGTTGCCGACATAGCTGAACGGCACATCGCCAAGGTTGTCGCGAATCGCGGCGAGCTTGGCGGGCCCGGTCAGGTTGGTCCGCCCGTCAGACGCGAGCACGAGGTTGAACAAATCGAGATGCTGCGCCACCGATTCCGCGATCCGGCGGTCGGCGCCGGTCGCGAGCACGAGCATGCGGCCCGCCGCCTGCTGCTCGCGCAGATAGGAGACGAGCTGCGGGTTGTAGGGCAGCGCCGCGGGATCGAGATCGGCCGCCGCCGCAAGCGCCTGCTTCAACCGCGGTCTCCCATGCCGCCAGGCGACGAGCGCGCGCCATAGCAGGAGCGGCCGCTTGACCAGCGCCAGGACGCATTCGAGCAGCGTGTCGGTGCGCACAAGGCTGCCGTCGAGATCGACCACCAGCGGCCGCCCGATCTCGGGAGGGGTCGCGTGACGGGCCGCCGCTATCGACATATGCGCCGTTTCATCCATGCCGTGTTTCGGCCCTGCTGCTGGTGCGAAACCGGCGGCCAGACCCTGATCAATCGGCCAGCCGCCGGGCCGAAAAATATGCTTAATTCTATTAAGAAATCGTGCATCGCCCGCGCAAGCCGCGGCTCGACCGAGTGTAACTCAATGGTCCTGCGTCGCACATTGACCCGCCGCTCGCTGCTGCTCGGGGCGGCGGCGGGGTTTGTCGCGAGCCGTGCTCGGCCGGGGCGGGCATCGGCGGGATATCCGTTCACCCTCGGCCTCGCCTCGGGCAACCCGACGGCTGACGGGATCGTGCCGTGGACGAGGCTCGCGCCCGAGCCGCTGTCGCCCGATCCTTCGCACCCCGGCGGCATGGCGCCGATCGCGGCGCCGGTGCGATGGGAGATCGCCGACGACCCGGCGATGCGGCGCGTGATCCGGCAGGGCGTCGCCGACGCCGAGCCGCAATTCGCCCATTCGGTGCATGTCGAACTCGCCGGCCTCGAACCCGCGCGCGATTACTGGTACCGCTTCACCGTGGGCGACGCGGCGAGCCCGATCGGCCATACCCGCACCGCTCCGTCCCGCACCGCCACAACCGGCCGGCTGCGCTTTGCCTTCGCCTCCTGCGCCAATTACGAGCACGGCTATTTCTCGGCCTACCGTCATCTCGCCGCCGAGATGCCGGAGCTGGTGCTGTTTCTCGGCGACTATATCTACGAATCGGTCAGCCAGTCGCCGCGGCGGGTGCGCAGCCACAGCGACGGGGTTGAGACCACCGATTTGCGCACCTATCGCAACCGGCACGCGCAATACAAGACCGATCCCGACCTCCAGCTTCTCCATGCCGCAGCTCCCTGTCTGGCAATCTGGGACGACCACGAGGTCCAGAACGATTATGCCGACCGCTGGGCGGTGAATTTCGCCGACCCGGCGGCTTTTCTGGTGCGCCGCGCCGCCGCCTACCGGGCGTTCTGGGAGCATATGCCGCTGCCGCGCTCGGCGCTGCCGAATGGGCCCGACGCGACCATTCATGGCCGGTTCGATTTCAGCGATCTGGTGAGTTTTCTGCTGCTTGACGGCCGCCAATACCGCTCGCGGCTGGCCTGCGATACCGGCCCCCGAGGGGGCGCCAAGCAGCTGGTCGACGCCGCCTGCCCGGAGCGCCTCGATCCACGCCGAAGCTATCTTGGGATGGCGCAGGAAGCCTGGCTCTACGACCAGTTCCGCTCCGGCTCGGCGGGCTGGAACGTCGTCGCCCAGCAGCAGATGATGACCGAATTCAAACAGCTGGAGAGCGGCGCGGTCACCCACTGGTCCGACGATTGGAACGGCTACCCCGCCGCCCGACACCGCCTGTTGTCACAGATGCGCGACACCGGTCTCGCCAACCCGGTCGTAATCGGCGGCGACATCCATTCCTTTTTCGCCAACGACCTAAAGCTCGATTTCGACGACCCGAGGGCGCCGGCGATCGCATCGGAGCTGATCGGCAGCTCGATCACCTCGGTCGGCCCGCCGCACGGCAAATTCGTCGCCTGGGTCGCCGACAACCCGCATATCCGTTTCTTCGAGAGCCGCCGGCGCGGCTATGTCAGCGTCGATCTGCGGCCGAGCCGGATGGAAGTGGCCTTCCGGGTCGTTGCCAATGTGCGCGACGCGGATTCGGACGCGGCCACCCTGCAACGCTTCGTCGTCGAGGCCGGCCGGCCGGGACCGCTCCCCGCCTGAGCCGAGCTTGCGCTGGCCCACCCTCACTGCAGCGCGCCGACCAGGCCGTCGAAGAGGGCGCGCCCGTCGGTGCCGCCGAGCAGCGGGTCGGTCGCGTTCTCGGGATGCGGCATCAGCCCGAGGATCGTGCGGCTGTCGTTGAAGATGCCGGCGATGGCCCGCGCCGAGCCGTTTACGTTAGCCTCGCCGGTCGCCTCGCCAGACGGGCTGCAATAACGAAAGGCGACAAGGCCGCGGTCCTCGAGGCGATCGAGGGTCGCCGGGTCGGCGGTATAGCAGCCGTCATGATGGGCGGTCGGCACTCGGATCGTCTGCTCCGCGGAATAGCCGCAGGTAAAGATCGTCTGATTGTTTTCGACCCGAAGATGAACGTCCCGGCAGATGAATCTAAGCGAGCGGTTGGGCAGCAGCGCGCCGGGCAGCATGCCGGCCTCGGTCAGGATCTGAAACCCGTTGCAGATGCCGAGCACCGGGGTGCCGCGCTCGGCGCGCGCCTTTATTTCGCGCATGATCGGCGAGTGCGCCGCCATCGCGCCGCAGCGCAGATAGTCGCCATAGGCAAAGCCGCCGGGCAGGATGATCAAATCGGTGTCGGGCAGGGCGGCGTCGCGGTGCCAGATCCGGGCCGGCATATGGCCGGTGGCGCGCTTCCAGGCGAGCGCGACATCGTGCTCGCGATTGGAGCCCGGGAAAATGATGATGACGGCGTTCATCGGCTGTTGTGGCGCTGGCGGTCGCGGCGATGACCGTCACATACGCTGCGCCTCAAGGGCATTCAAGTCGACCGACCGCCGTCATTTTGCGGTGAGGACCGCAAGATTGCCATTGCGACGCCGAGAAAAACCACCGCATGAATGCCCAGTTCGGGCTTAAGAAAGCTCAAATATACAAAGAACACGCCGAGGCTTCCGAACATCGTCGAGAAGGCGGACAACGCCGTGCGCAGCACCAATACATCCAGCATCGCGCCCAGCCCTTGTGTTTCATCACGATACGGTAGTTCGCCACAGTCGTGTGGAGAAATTCCACCAAATTGATGGTTAATCGCCACAAATTGAATCTATCGCCTCGTGTTAACACACGACCGCTTCAGGAAGTTGCGCAGCTCGCCTCGTCTTTCGGGTCGCCCGGCGACGGAACGTCCGGCATCTCGAACGGGATTCCCTCGCCGGAATCGCCGCCGACGATGCTGACATCGGAGAGGATCGGCGCCCCGGCAGGGTCGGTCCCCGACCGGATCGAGCCGCCCGACACGGTTTCGCCGCGCTCCGGCCACTCCATGCGAAAATTTTCGAGCATCCGTCCGGTCCCGCCGCGGACGTAAACCGCCGCCGACAAGCGGAAGCTGCGCCCGCTGATCGCCGCGCCGACCGGCGCTCCGCTCTCGGCCCAGATCGCCGCGTCGCCGCGCAACCACGCGTTCAGCGCCACCGTGTCGTCATGCCGCCCGTCGCCCCACAGCACGATTTCGGCTCGAACGCACCGCTGCTGCTCGGCGCCTTGCACCGGCAACGGTAAAAGGGCCGCCAGAAGGGCCGAGAAAAGAATAGACGAAGGCGTATTCACATGGGGGACAGGGACGCATCGGGTTCCGCCAAGGAGAGTAGCGGCTTGCTTGATCCTCATGTCTGGCAGGTTACCCGATCTCGATCGCGTAATTTTCGATCACCGGGTTGGCGAGCAGTTGCCGGCACATCTCCTCGACCCGGGCGCGCGCCGCCGCCGGATCGCTGTCGGCGAGTTCGAGCTCGATCAGCTTGCCCTGGCGGACCTCGTCAACCCCGGTGAAGCCGAGCCCCTGCAGCGCGTTGCCGATCGCCTTGCCCTGCGGGTCGAGCACTCCCGGCTTGAGGCTGATATGGATTCGCGCTTTCATCGCCAAAGAGCCGCCGGCCTATTGCACGGCCTTGGGGGCCTGGAAATCGCCCGGTCCGCCCTCCGGCAGGATGCCGAGCCGCCGCGCCACTTCCTGATAGCCCTCCTCGACCCGGCCGAGATCCTCGCGGAAGCGGTCCTTGTCCATCTTCTCCTTGGTGCGCGAATCCCACAGCCGGCAATTGTCGGGGCTGATCTCGTCGGCGATCACGATGCGCATGTCGTCGTCGGTGTAGAGCCGGCCGAATTCCAGCTTGAAATCAACGAGCCTGATGTTGATCCCGAGAAAGAGGCCGGTCATGAAATCGTTAACCCTGAGCGCGATCTGTCCGATCTCGTCGAGGTCGCGGGTGCTCGCCCAGCCAAACGCGGTGATATGCTCCTCGGAGACCAGCGGATCGTCGAGTTCGTCGTTCTTGAGATAATATTCGATGATCGAGCGCGGCAGCACCGTGCCTTCGCGGATGCCGAGGCGTTTGGTCAGCGACCCCGCCGCCACGTTGCGCACGACGACCGCGATCGGGATGATCTCGACCGCCCGCACCAGTTGCTCGCGCATGTTGAGCCGGCGCACCAGATGGGTCGGGATGCCGATCTCGGCCAGCTTCAGCATCAAATATTCGCTGATGCGGTTATTGAGGACGCCCTTGCCGGTGATCGTGCCGCGCTTCTGGTTTTTGAAGGCGCTGGCGTCATCCTTGAAATGCTGGACCAGGGTGCCGGGCTCGGGACCCTCGAACAGCACCTTGGCCTTGCCTTCGTAAATCTGCCGGCGTCGCGACATTTGGGTTCTACCGATCATACCAAGGCGCCGAATATGGGCATTAACAGTTGCGGCAGCAATATCGCTCAACTCGCCGGTACATCGCGCCAGGGTGACGGTTCCGGCAGCCACGCGGCGTAGCGAAACACCGGCCGCCGTTCGGGCGAGGGCACCGCAGGCAGCGCGATCAGCGCGCTCGACACCGTGGCAAAGCCGCGCGCCGTACGAAAGCGCATCGCCGCGTCTGTCTCCATTCCGGGCGGGGCGATGTCGTCGCCGAGCAGATCCTGCCAGGCGGTCCATTCGTCGCGGTCGGGATCGGGCGGCGGCGCGCCCAAAAACCGCGGCCGGGCGAGAGCGAGGCGCGGCGTCGTCAATTCGTCGATGTCGCCCGCTGCGATCGCCGAGAGCCCGTCGGCGAGCGGGCGCGCCTCGACCCGCCCGGCGCCGGTGTGGCGCAGCCAGAACGCATCGCGATTGTCGGCGACGATCAGGTTGAAGCTGCGATAGGCGGTGGGGTCGAGATGCGACAGCGCCATCGCGGCGTCAACCGCATCGGCGTGGTCGAGCGCCTCGAGCACGAGTTCGCCGCGCGAGCGCAACCCGGCGGTGGGGCCGAGCGACCCATGCCGGTTCAGCACCGCGGCGGCGACGCCCCAATCGTTGAGGCCGAGCCACGAGCCGCCGGCCAACAGATCGAGACCGGCGACAATTTCGGCCCGGTCCGGCCAATGGCGGTCCGGCGGCATCGCCGGCCGGTCGATCATCTCGTCGCGATTGGCGCCGATCACGACAGGCCAATCGTGCTCCGGCCGGCGCAGAATCATCAGGGTGCACATTCAATCCTTGCCCCTGCCAATCCTCGCCCCTGCGTCTGCACCGACCTAACGCCGAGCGTTCAGAGGGTTTGTTCCGCGATCACCCGCGTTGTTCGACCGGCACGTAATGGCGCAGCGGCGCGCCGGTAAACAGCTGACGCGGCCGGCCGATCTTGGTGTCCGGGTCCTCGATCATCTCGGTCCACTGCGCGATCCAGCCGACCGTGCGCGCGATCGCGAACAGCACCGTGAACATCGAGGTCGGGAACCCCATCGCCTTCAGGATGATGCCGGAATAGAAATCGACGTTCGGGTACAGCTTCCTGCTGATGAAGTATTCGTCGTTGAGCGCGATCTTTTCCAGCTCCATCGCCAGATCGAGCAGCGGATCGTCCTTGATGCCAAGCTCGTCGAGCACCTCGTGGCAGCTGTCGCGCAGGATGTGGGCGCGCGGATCGTAGTTTTTGTAGACCCGATGGCCGAAGCCGAACAGAATCTCGTGGTTGTGCTTGTCCTTGACCTCGCTGAGGAAGTCGGGGATGCCCGATTTGTCGCCGATCTTGGCCAACATCTTTAAGACCGCCTCGTTGGCGCCGCCATGCGCCGGACCCCATAAGGAGGCGATCCCGGCGGCGATGCAGGCGAACGGGTTGGCGCCGCTCGACCCGGCGTTGCGCACCGTCGCGGTCGAGGCGTTCTGCTCGTGGTCGGCGTGCAGGATGAAGATGCGGTCCATCGCCCGCGCCAGCACCGGGTTGACCTGGTATTCCTCGCACGGGACCGCGAAAATCATGTGGAGGAAATTCTCGGCATACCCCAGCGAGTTCTTTGGATAGATAAACGGCTGTCCGAGCGAATACTTGTAGGCCATGGCACCGATCGTCGGCAACTTGGCGATCAGGCGGTGCGAGGCGACCATCCGCTGGTAGGGATCGTTGATGTCGGTCGAATCGTGGTAGAATGCCGAGAGGGCGCCAACCACCCCGCACAGCACCGCCATCGGGTGCGCGTCGCGCCGGAAGCCGCGGAAGAACGTCGCGATCTGCTCGTGCACCATCGTGTGATGGGTGATGTCGGAGACGAACTGGGTTTTCTGCTTCGGCGTCGGCAATTCGCCGTTGAGCAGCAGATACGAGACTTCGAGAAAATCGCTCTTGTCGGCCAGTTCCTGGATCGGATAGCCGCGATACATCAAGATTCCTTCATCGCCGTCGATGTAGGTGATGCTGGAGCGGCAGGCGGCGGTCGCCATGAAGCCCGGGTCGTAGGTGAAGTACCCGGTCTGCGCGTAGAGCTTGCGGACATCGATGACCTTCGGCCCGATCGAGCCGTCCATCACCGGCAGTTCGATCGACTTGCCGGTGGCGTTGTCGGTCAACGTCATCGACCCGGTGACTGCGCCGACATTGGAATTGTTGCCGTCCATGGATGCACCTCGATCGTGACGCCCGCAGGCGGTTGAGCAATCTGCCGCCGCTATCTGTCGCAGAGAATAGGCCGCCGGCCGCCGATTATCAAACGCCGTTCAATTTTTGCAATGCAATATCGCGGATGCGAGAGAAACCCGGCCGTCAACTCGCGGGATTGGCGGCATCGGCGATGCGGCCGAGGCTCTCGTCGCGGCCGAGCGCCTCCATGACCTCGAAGATTCCGGGCGAGGCGAGCGAGCCGGTCAGCGCGGCGCGCAACGGCTGCGCGACGGCCCCCAGCTTGACCCCGCGCGTATCGGCGAACTGGCGTAATTTCTCCTCCAGCGCGTCGGCGCTCCAACCGGCATCGGCCAGCTCGGCGCCGAGCTGGCCGAGACGCTCGCGCGCCTCGGGCGTCAGCGCCTTGACGGCGTCGCCCTCTGGCCGCAGCGGTCGCGGCGCCACGTAAAAGCGCGCCTTGTCCGCCAGTTCGACAATCGTCTTGGCGCGCGGCTTGAGGCCCGGCATTGCCCGCAACAGACGCTCGCGCTCGGTTTCGGACATCGACCGAGCGTGCTCCCTCTCAAGCCGCTCGACAACGAGCGCCACCAAGCGCCGATCGTCGGCGATCCGGATGTAATGG
Organism: Rhizobium sp. Q54; assembly: GCA_945861155.1. GTDB lineage: Bacteria > Pseudomonadota > Alphaproteobacteria > ATCC43930 > CGMCC-115725 > DATARH01. The sequence continues at coordinate 11,974 of CAMATN010000036.1, read as the reverse complement.
GCGTTGACGCTGTCGAGCTTGGCCTGGTCGAAGCGCGAGGCGCCGCGCCCGACATCGGCAACGTCGAACCACTTTATCGCATCCTCGGTCGCGATAATCTCGTCGTCGCCATGGCTCCAGCCGAGGCGCAGCAGGTAGTTGCGCAGCGCCTCGGGCAGAAAGCCGAGCTCGCGGTAGGCATCGACCCCGATCGCGCCGTGCCGTTTCGACATCTTCGCCCCGTCCGGCCCGTGGATCAGCGGGACATGCCCGAATTCGGGGACCGGCCAGTCGAGCGCGCGGTAGATCTGGGTCTGGCGGAAGGCGTTGTTGAGGTGGTCGTCGCCGCGGATCACATGGGTGATTTTCATGTCGTGGTCGTCGACGACCACCGACAGATTATAGGTCGGGGTGCCGTCGGCGCGCAGCAGAATGAGGTCGTCGAGCTCGGCATTGGCGACCGTGACCTCGCCCTGCACCAGATCGCGGATCGTCGTCGCGCCGGTCTGCGGCGCCCGCAGACGGACCACCGGGAGGACGCCCGGCGGCGCCTCGGCGGGGTCGCGGTCGCGCCAGGCGCCGTTATAGCGAACCGAGCGTTTTTCGGCGCGCGCCTGCTCGCGCATCGCCTCGAGCTCGGCCGGCGTGCAGTAGCAATGATAGGCGCGCCCGGCGGCGAGCAGCTGGCCTGCCGCCTCGGCGTGACGCTGGGCGCGGGCGGCCTGATGCACGATCTCGTCGTCCCAGGTCAACCCGAGCCACGCCAGCCCGTCGATGATCGCGGCGACCGCCTCGGAGGTCGAACGCAGCCGGTCGGTGTCCTCGATGCGCAGCCGAAAGACGCCGCCATCGCTATGAAGCTGGTGGTGGCGCGCGAACAGCCAGTTGAACAACGCGGTGCGGGCGCCGCCGATATGTAGCAGGCCGGTCGGGGACGGGGCGAAACGGACGATTACGGTCATTGTCGTTATTTAGGCGCTGGTGCGGGCTCGCGCCATGCATAGCCCCTCTCCCGCATCGCGGGAGAGGCTGGCTCCGGGCGCAGCCCGGAGACGGGTGAGGGCGCGGCCGCAGCCTGAGCCGATGACCCCCTTACCCCGACCCCCCTCGCCCCGATCGGGGAGAGGGGGTCCTTGGTCGCTTGAAGTTACGATGGCATCGGGCCCAGATAGTCGCGCTTGCCGACCGTGACGCCGACATGGCGGATGATGTCGTACGCCGTGGTCGCGTGGAATTGAACCTGCAGCATTGCGAAATGGTACAGATAGTTCTGCCCCTTCATCGTGCGCGGCTGGCCGCCGATGGTGACCGTGACGTCTGAATCGTCCTTGCCGTCGATCTGGTTGGCCCTCAGCCCCTGCAGGAAGGCGACGGTCTTATCGATGCGCGACTGGATCTCGGCGAAGCTGTTGTCCTGGTCGGGCAGGCTCGGCAGATCGACCCCGGCGACCCGACCGGCGCCCAGCGAGTGATTGCACACCTGCCGCACCTGGCGCTCCAGCGTGAACATGTCGGGATAGAGCCGCAGATTGAGCACTACCGCGGGATCCCATTTCTGTGCGGTGGTATGTTCCTCGGTCTTCTGCAGGACGGTTTTCAGGCCGCCGAGCAGCTGCAGGCAGACTGGCACGAAGCCGGAATACAACGAGATGGCCATGAACCTTCTCTCCTATGTATGGCGATGGCGCCTAACGGCGCTGGCGGTTTTGCCGAGGCGATCTTATCGGCTGGCGCGCCGGGCGGGAAGGCATGCCTGCCGACCGGCGCTGGAACCGGTGCTCCCATTGGCGGTGGGCGCATTGCCGGGCTGCGCATTGCCGGTTCGACCTTTCCCTCCCGCGCCGTTAGACTGCGCCGGCAACGACGGGAGGATGACATGCCGGAAATGACCGTAACCCCGCTCCACTCATCGCTCGGCGCGGAGATTTCCGGGGTGGATCTCAGCCGCCCGCTCGATCCGGCGACGACCGAGGCGCTGTCGCAAGCGCTGGCCGAGCATCTGGCGCTGGTCTTTCACGACCAGTCGCTGACCCCCGACCAGTATCTCGCCGCGGTGACCGCGTTCGGCCCGCCGATGCGCCAGCATTATTCGCAGCACCACATGCCGGGCTATGAGGACATCGGCCTCGTGTGGCACCGCAACGGCCAGCGCCCGGCCGAGATGTGGCATACCGACCACACCAACCGCGAGCGCCCGCCGGCGGCGACGATCCTCTACGGCGTCGAGATCCCGACCGAAGGCGGCGGCACCAGCGTCGCCAACATGCGCGCGGCCTATGCCGCGCTGCCCGAGGCCGACCGCCGCCGGCTCGACGCGCTCAAAACCGTCAACAGCCTCGACAGCGGCCACGACGACACCCGCCCCGAGGATTGGGAGAAATTCGGCAAGCCGATCATCCACCCGATGGTGCGCACCCATCCGGTGCACGGGTCGCGCGCGGTCTATTTCCACATCACCAAGGCGCTGTGCATCGAGGGCATGACCGCCGAGGACAGCCGGGCCTACATGGAAGATCTGATCGAGCGCATGATCCAGCCCGAGATCGTCTACCACCATTCCTGGCGCAAGGGCGATGTGCTGATCATCGACGACCGCGCCACGATGCACCGGGCGCACGGCGACTACGATCGCAGCCAAAGCCGCGTGCTGTGGCGGATCATCGTCGAGGGCGACCGCCCGGTTCTCGTGTAGGACGACCAGCCGCGAACCTGTTCCCCTAAGCGGCCGTTCCGAGGTACATTCACGCGAGAGTTCGGCCCCGGCCAGCGCTACCGGAAACTAAGCTTCTCGAGCCAGGAGGAACCCCGATGCTGCCACCCAAGGAAAACGAACTGATTACCCGCGTCGGCCCCGAAACGCCGATGGGCAATGCAATGCGGCGCTATTGGATCCCGGCCTGCATGTCCTCGGAGATCGCCGACCCGGACAGCCCGCCGGCGCGGGTTAAGCTCTTGGGCGAGGATCTCGTCGCGTTCCGCGACAGCGAGGGCCGCATTGGCCTCATCGACGAGTTCTGCCCGCATCGCCGCGTCTCGCTGTTCTTTGGGCGCAACGAGGAATGCGGGCTGCGCTGCGTCTATCACGGCTGGAAATTCGACGTCGAAGGCAACTGCCTCGACCAGCTCAACGAGCCGCCGGAGAATCAGTTCAAGCAGCATATCCACATCACCGCCTATCCGACGGTCGAGCTTGGCGGCATCGTATGGGCCTATCTCGGCCCGGCCGACAAGATGCCGGCGCCGCCCAAATTCGCCTGGACCCAGGTGCCCGAAAGCCGCCGGCATGTCTCCAAGGTCATCCAGGAATGCAACTGGCTGCAGGCGCTGGAGGGCGGCATCGATACATCGCACGCGCCGATCCTGCATCGCCTTTTGACCGACAACTCGACGCGCGGCGGCATCAAGCCGTCCTCCCCGTTTGTCCGCGGCAAGGCGCCCAAGCTCGTCGTCGATGTCACTGACTACGGCTATCTTTATGCCGGGATCCGGCCGCTCGGCGACTCGGAGGTGCACATCCGCAGCTACCATTTCATCATGCCGTTCCATCAGATCCGCCCGTCGCGCTCGGATTCGGGGCTGCCGATGGACGCCGGGCACATTTGGGTCCCGATGGATGACTACAATTCCATGGTCTACAACTGGATGTATAGCACCACCGACGCGCCGCTGACCGAGGAAGACCGGCGCGAGCGCGGCATCGGTAACGGGCCGGATTTCGTCGACCCGACAACGTTCCGCTCAAAGCAGAACCGGTCGAACAATTACGGCCTCGACCGCGAGGTGCAGCGCACCGAGAGCTACACCGGCATCGACGGCATCAACCAGCAGGACCGGGCGTTGCAGGAAACCATGGGGCGCATCGTCGACCGCTCGAAGGAGCATCTGGGACCGGGCGACAAGGCGATCGGCCAGACGCGGCGCATGCTGCGCCAGGCGGTAAAGACGGTCGAGGCGGGCGGCAACCCCGATGGCACCGGCACCAGCTACTACCATATCCGGGCCGGCGAGGAGGTGCTGCCGAACGATGCCGATTGGCACGCGATCATGGCCCCCGACATCACCAAGGAAAAAATCCTGCAGACGGTGTGATCCCCTCAAACCGAATTTCGCGAAGCGGCCGGTGATCGCGCCGACCGCCGCCCGGCTTGGTCGCCGCCGCCAACACTGCACGGGGTTGAGCGGGTGACGACAGCGAAGCCGTCGATACGCCTGGGCTTCTTCACCCGCCTGCTCGATCGGGCGGACGCGGCCGAGCGCTACCGATTGGCCATCGCGCAGATCGTGCATGCCGAGAGCTGCGGCTTCGATTCCGCCTGGGTCGCACAGCATCATTTTCACGAGGACGAAGGCGGCCTGCCGGCGCCCTTTGTGTTCCTGGCCCAAATCGCCGCGCGGACCACTCGGATTCGCCTCGGGACCGGGATCGTCACCCTGCCGCTGGAGCTGCCGATCCGGGTGGCGGAGGATGCTGCGGTGCTCGACCTGATGTGCGGCGGCCGCCTCGAGGTGGGGGTCGGACCCGGCGGCAATTTGTCGGCGTACGAGGCGTTCGGCCTGGACAGCGCCGAGCGCACGGCGCTCTTGATCCGGCATCATCGCGTGCTGCTCGACGCCTGGGCGGGGCGGCAACTGCCCGGCGGCGACCTGTTGTACCCGCCCAATCCGGGTCTCGTGGATCGCGTCTGGCAGGCGACCTTCAGCGTGGAAGGCGCCCGGCGGGCCGGCGCGGCGGGCGACGGGCTGATGCTGTCGCGCACGCAGCCGAGGCCCCCGCAGGCGCCCCATTTGTCGCTGCCCGAGATCCAGAACCCGATGATCGACGCCTATCTGGAGGCCCTGCCCCAAGAGGCATTACTCCAGGGCCGGGCGCCACGCATATTGGCCTCGCGCACGGTGTTCGTCGCCGACGACCGCGACGAGGCGCTGCGTCTGGCTGAAATCGGCCTGGCACGGCAGCGGGCGCGCTTCGCGGCGATTGGTCGCACCGGGTTTGTCGAGGGCATGTCGCTACACGACCAGATCGCCGCGATGGATGTCCATGTCGGCAACCCGGACGACGTGATCGCCTCGCTGCGAGCCGACAGCACGCTGGCCCGCGCCACCGATTTGACCGTTCAGTCGCATTCAATCGATCCGCCGCATCAATTCATCCTGCGGTCGATCGAACTGGTCGCCGATGTGGTGGCGCCGGCGCTGGGCTGGGTGCGGAACGGTGGGACGGCCGCGCGGCAAGTCGCGTGACCGCGCGCGAGGGAAGGAAGGCCATGCCAGAGATGGACGCCGACATAATCGACCAGTTAGTCGGGATTGAGCCCGGCTCGGCGCTGGACGCGATCCGCCACCGGCGGCCGGATGCGCGCGACCAGGCGCAGGCCAGCTATCGCGCGCTGTTCGCGCCGGAGATTCCAGGCGAGGTCACCGCGACAGAGCGTTTCGCGGTGGCCGCCTTCGTCACCGGCCTGCATGGCGAGGCGGCGACCGCGTCGTTCTACGCCGCGGGCCTCGCCGCCAGCGGGGCATCGGCGGAATTGCGCCGCGCGATCGACGCGGCGATCGCGGCGGTCGCGGCTTCCGGGGGGCAAGGCCCCTATGGCTCCTATCCCGCCGGCCCCCTGAGCCGCGAGGACACCGCCGGGCCGACCCATCATGTCGCGGACGAAACCCGCCGCGCGCTGGGGTCGCGCCTGGCCGCTTCGTTCGATCACATGCACCTCTTGGTGTTCCACCCGCGTGACGCCGCGCCGGCGGCGCTGCGGGAATTGCTGGATGCCGGCTGGTCGACCACCGACATCGTGACGCTGTCGCAGATCACCGCCTTCCTGTCGTTCCAGATCCGGGTGGTCGCCGGTTTGCGCGTCCTGGCCGGCGCCCTCTGACACACGACCGCTGACACACGACCGCCTGACACACGAGGTTCAACGATGCCCGATACGATCCTCGAACCGCCGCCCCACACGGTTCCCGCGGTTTTCACTCGGGCGCTGCTCGATTGGCTGCCCTGGCTCGAACCGCTGGCGGTCGAGGCCTTGAGCGAACGGCACATGGCCGGCCTCGTCGATGCCGCGCGGGTCAAATCGCCGTATTTCCGCCTGCTGGCGCGCGACCCGGATGCATTGCGGGCTCGCACGCTCACCGACAAGGACATCTTCTACAATCCCGATGCCGGCCTGCCGCGGGCGGAGCGCGAGTTGGCCGCGGCCGCGACGTCGCGCTTCAACGGCTGCATCTACTGCGCCTCGGTGCATTCTCGGTTCTCGGCGACCTATTCGAAGCGCGAGGCGGACGTGCAGCGTCTGTTGGATGACGGCACCAACGCCGATCTCGGCGAGCGCTGGAACGCCATCTTTGCTGCCTCGGTGGCGCTGAGCACGACTCCGATCACGTTCGGACCCCTGCATGTCGAGCGCCTGCGTCGCGCCGGGTTGGACGATTTGGCGATCGCCGATTTGATCCACGCCGCGGCGTTCTTCAACTGGGCCAACCGGCTGATGCTGTCGCTCGGCGAGCCGGCCGCGGCAGCCGGAACATAGCGCCCGGACCGGAGGGCCCGGGCCTCAGAATTATTGACGCGCCGCGTGGGTGGGCGCTTATTGCCTGGATCCGCCGCATGCTTTCGCGTTGAGGAGCTTTTTGATGCCGTCGCAGCCGTTTGCCGGAGTGCTGGTCCCGGTCTTGACCCCGTTCACCGCGTCCGGCGAGCCCGACGCCGGGCGGTTTGTCGCGTTCTGCCGCTGGCTGCTCGACCAGGGCGCGGACGGACTGGCGATCTTCGGCACGACCAGCGAAGCCAATTCGATGTCGGCCGGGGAGCGCATGGAACTGCTCGACCGGCTGATCGCCTCCGGCATTCCGGCGGCGAAGCTGATGCCCGGCGCCGGGGCGTGCTCGGTGACCGAGGCCGCGACGCTCATTCGCCATGCGGTCGGCCACGGCGTCGGAGGCGTGTTGATGCTGCCGCCGTTCTTTTACAAGGGCATGGATGACGACGGGCTGTTCGCCTTTTTCGCGGGTGTCATCGACCGGGTCGGCTCGTCGGCGCTGCGGATGTTCCTCTATCACATCCCACCGCAGACGGTTCTTGGCCTCTCGCTCGACCTCGTCGGGCGGCTGATCGAGGCTTATCCGGAGACCGTCGTCGGCCTCAAGGACAGTTCCGGTGATTGGAGCAACACCGCGGCGCTGCTCGAGCGTTTTCCCGATTTCGCGATCTTTCCCGGCTCGGAGGTGTTTCTGCTCGACGGGCTGCGCCACGGCGCCGCCGGGTGCATCACCGCGACCGGCAACGTCAACGTGCCCGGCATCCGCAAGGTGTACGAGAACTGGCGCACGCCGCAGGCCGATGCGTTGCAGGCCGAGATCACGCTGGCCCGCAAGACGATCCAGGCCTATCCGATGGTGCCGGCGCTGAAACGCATCGTCGCCCATTTCCACGCTGACCCGGATTGGGCCGCGGTACGCCCGCCGATGGTGAAGCTGAGCGAGGCGCAATCGGGCGCGCTGCTCGGCGATCTGGCGAAGATTGGCTTTACCCTGGGCGAGGCGCGCCGCGAGGCCGCCGAGTAGGCGGAGCCCAGGAATGGCCAGCGAGTCAGCTCCGGCCCGCACGCCAGAGCGCCAGGCTTTCTACGAGCGGATCGCGCCGTTCCACCTGGCGCCGCTATGGGAAAAGCTGCACAGCCTCGTCACCGCGGAGCCGCGTTCCCCGTGCGTACCGTTCGTCTGGCATTATCGCGACGTTCGGCCGCATTTGATGCTGGCGGGCGGGCTGATCACCGCGATGGAAGCGACGCGCCGGGTGCTGATCCTCGAAAACCCCGGCTTCGCGGGCGAGGCCCAAATCACCGGCTCGCTGTTTGCCGGGCTGCAACTGATTCTGCCGGGCGAAGTCGCGCCGGCCCACCGTCACACCCAATCGGCGCTGCGTTTCGTGATCGAGGGGAGCGGCGCCTACACCGCCGTTGATGGCGAGCGCACGGTGATGGAGCCCGGCGATTTCGTGATCACCCCGTCCTGGACCTGGCACGATCACGGCAACGACACGAGCGAGCCGATGGTCTGGCTCGACGGGCTCGACATCCAGATCGTCAAATTGCTGAACGCCAGCTTCGCCGAGCCCGGCCCCGATGACATGCAGCAGATCAGCCGGCCGGAAGGCGACAGCTACGCCCGCTTCGGCCACAATCTGTTGCCGGTCGACTGGAAGCCCGAGGTCAAGACCTCGCCGGTGTTCAACTACCCCTATGCGCGCAGCCGCGAAGCCCTCGACGCGCTCGGCCGCAACGGCGACCCCGACCCCTATCACGGCCACAAATTGCGCTATGTGAACCCGGCGACCGGCGAATCGGCGATGCCGACGATCGGCACCTTCATCCAGCTGTTGCCGAAAGGATTCTCCGGCCAGCCCTATCGCGCGACCGACGGCGCGGTCTATGTCTGTGTCGAGGGCGAGGGCGAGACAACAGTGAGTGCCCCTGGGGTCGGCGCCACCATATTGCGCTGGGGACCGCGCGATATCTTCGTCGTGCCGGGCTGGACGAGCCACACCCACCATGCCGACGGCGAGGCGGTGCTGTTCAGCTTTTCCGACCGCCCGGTGCAGCAAAAGCTCGGCCTGTGGCGCGAGGCGCGCGGCAACGGGTGATTCCTTCCCACGGTCAGCGCGCTTACATTAATCGTCATTCCGGGGCTGCCCAAAGGGCGGAACCCGGAATCCATTCACACCGGCCTCTGGAATATGGATTCCGGGCTCGCCGCTGCGCGCCGCCCCGGAATGACAGCCGAGTGGACGGCCAAAGTTAGCGCCTATGGGCGGAGGCCGGGATCCGCTTTTCAGCCTGCTCCGTACAACCTATCCTGGTAAGAGACTTGCTGAAGCGTGGCTCCCGGCCTGCGCCGGGATGACAGTTGGGAATGAAGGTATGATTCACCCCGTGATCTTGTCGGGTGGCTCGGGGACGCGGCTGTGGCCGATGTCGCGCTCGCGTTACCCGAAGCAGCTTCTGGCGCTGACCGGCGAGCGCAGCCTGTTGCAGGAGACCGCGCGCCGGTTTCCCGCCGATGCCGGGTTTGCCCCGCCGGTCATCATCGCCAACGAGGAACACCGTTTCATCATCGCCGAGCAGCTGCGCGAGATCGGCGTCGTGCCGGATGCGCTAATCCTCGAACCGGTCGGCCGCAACACCGCACCGGCGGCGGCCATCGCGGCGTTGCGGCTTTCCCAAATCGAGCCCGACGCGCTGATGCTGGTGCTGCCGTCCGACCACGCGATCGTCGATCTCGCCGCGTTTCGCGCGGCGACCAAGCGCGCCGCCGCTGCCGCCAGCGCCGGCCATCTGGTCACTTTCGGCATCACCCCGGAGCGTCCCGAGACCGGCTACGGCTATATCTCCAGAGGGCGTCCAATCGAGGGCATCGACGGCGCCTTCGCGGTTACCGGGTTTGTCGAAAAGCCCGATCCGGCGACGGCCGAACGCTATGTCGCCTCGGGCGATTATTTCTGGAACAGCGGCATCTTTCTGTTCCCGGTGGCGCTGTATCTGGCCGAGATCGAGCGCCTGCGACCGGAGATGCTGGCTGCCTGCCGGCAGGCGTTAGAGGGCGCGCGGACCGACGCCGATTTCGTCCGCCTCGACAAGCAGGCGTTCGCCGCGTCGCCCGGCGACTCGATCGACTACGCCGTCATGGAGCACACCGCGCGCGCCGCGGTGGTGCCGGTGGCGATGGGGTGGAGCGATCTCGGTTCATGGGACGCGCTGTGGGAGATGGCCGCCAAGGATGCGCGCGGCAACGTGCTCGCCGGCAATGTCGTCGCCGAGGCCACCAGCAATTGCTATTTGCGATCGGAAGCCGGGCTGGTCGCCGCGATCGGGGTCGAGGACCTCGTCGTCGTCGCCACCTCGGACGCGGTCATGGTGGCGCCGCGCGACCGCACCCAGGAGGTCAAGATTCTGGTCAGCCGGCTGTTGGCCGAGCGCCACGACGAGGCCGACGCGCTCCCCACCGTGCACCGCCCGTGGGGCACCTACCGTTCGCTGCACGTTGGCGAGCGGGTGCAGGTCAAGCACATCATGGTGCGGCCCGGCGCCAAGCTGTCGCTGCAGATGCACCATCACCGTGCCGAGCACTGGGTCGTCGTGCAGGGCACCGCCCGGATCGTGCGCGGCAACGAGGAAATGGTTTTGACCGAGGACCAGTCGACCTACATCCCGCTCGGCACCCGGCACCGCCTCGAAAATCCGGGCAAGATCCCGCTGCATGTCATCGAGGTGCAGTCGGGCAGCTATCTCGGCGAAGACGACATCGTCCGCTTCGAGGACAATTACGGCCGGGAGTAGCTGCTTATTTTGTCGTCCCGACGAAAGCCGGGACCCATCTATCGGCCGCTCGTGCGGTTGCCCGGTGGATCCCGGCTTTCGCCGGGATGACAATTTAGCAAGGTGTTGGCCTATCGCATTTTCAGATCCGACACTGATCTGCTTCACCCGCTTACGCTTGCCGGCACGGCGATGTCGAGCCAGCCTTGCGGGGTCACGATTGCGTGGTCGGCCGGGCGCAGCAGCACCGTCGTCATCGCCGATTCGATGATCGCCGGCCCGGCGATCCGCTGCGACGGCGCCAGCGCGTCGAAAGGGTAGACCGGCGCCATCACCCAATCGTCGAGATAGATCCGGCGCTCGGCGCTGGGCGGGCTCGGCGGCGCCGGGGGAAGGTTCGGCTCCTGCGGCAATTCTTCGAGGATGCCGGAAACCGTGACCCGCGCGTTGACCAGCACGCTCTCCTGCTCGGGCATCGAGTAGGTGTAGAGCGCCTCGTGGCGGTGGTGAAAGCGCTCGACGATCTGCGGCAGCGGGTCGGCGGCGGACCAGTCCAGATCGTCGAGCGGCACGGTAATCTCGAACACCTGCTCGCCGTAGCGCATATCGACCGAGCGGGCGGCCCGCGCCGGCCCGCTGAACGAGGCGCGCAGCCGGCGCATTCCGTCGGCCTCCATATCGTCGAACAGGCGCTTGACCGCGGCGCCGTCAAGCGCCCGAGCGTCGCCGATATGGGTGCGCGCGACCTCGAAGCGCAGATCGGTCGCCAGCATCCCCCAGGCCGACAGCACCGCGGCAATTCGCGGCACGATGACCCGCCCGAGCCCGAGCTGGCGGGCGATGTCGGTCGCGTGCAGCCCGGCGGCGCCGCCAAACGCGAACAGCGCGAAGCGCCGCGGGTCGACGCCGCGCCGCACCGAGACGAGCCGCACCCCCTCGGCCATGTTCGTGTTGACGATGCGGTGGATACCGTGCGCCGCAGCGAGCCGCTCGACCCCGATCGCCGCGGCGATGCCGTCAACCGCGCGCTCGGCCCCGCGCAGATCGAGCACCCGGTCGCCGCCGAGGAAGTTCTTCGGGTCGAGATAGCCGAGCACCAGGTTGGCGTCGGTCACGGTCGCATCGGCGCCGCCCTGGCCGTAGCAGGCCGGGCCGGGCAGCGCGCCGGCGCTTTCCGGGCCGACATGCAGGATGCCCCCGGCATCGACCCGCGCGATCGAGCCGCCGCCGGCGCCGATGCTGGCGATGTCGAGCGAGTTCAGGGCGATGCGGTGGCCACCGACGCGGCGGTTCATGACCAGCGCCGCCTCGCCCTCGATAACGAGGCTGATATCGGTGCTGGTGCCGCCCATGTCGAACGGGATCAAATTGGTCTCATGGTGACGCCTTCAAGCAGGTCCTTGAACTGAATCGTTCCGCTGACTTCCGTCAGGATCGCGAATGTATAAGGATCCCATTCCACAAGCGTGGCGCCGAGCTTAACGTGGCTGTCTTCATCGACCTTCAGTTTCGCGCCGTAAACAACGGTATAACGTTCCTTCTCGCGATTCTTCTCATCCATGATCGCGATGACGCCGTTACGGTTCATCGCAACGAGAAATCCTTCCTGGTTTCGGACCGTCTGGAGGTTGTGGAACTTGATGGTGCCCGCACTTTTCGCCTCAAGGCTTGTCTGCTCGGCA
>CAMATN010000035.1 GCA_945861155.1 Rhizobium sp. Q54 | reverse complement strand
CTCGACGAGCGCCGCCGAGACGGCGCGGGCGGCCCCACCGGCGCCAAGCACGACGGCCGGACCTGCCGCAGCGTCCCATTCGGGGGCGCCGTCGCGCAAATTCTCGCGAAACCCGTACGCGTCGGTGTTGCGCCCCTCCAGCGCGCCGTCCGCCGCGACGATGATCGTGTTGACCGCCCCGATGCGGCGGGCGAGCGGCTCCACCCGATCGACGATCGCGAGCGCCATCTCCTTGTGCGGAATCGTCAAGTTACAGCCGCGAAACCCGAGCACCGGCAGCGCGCGCAGCGCCTCGCCGAGCTGCTCGGGCCGCACCGGCAGCGGCACATACGCGCCATCAATACCGTGCTCGTCGAGCCAGAAATTATGCAGTGCCGGCGAGCGCGAGTGGCCAACCGGCCAGCCCATGATCCCGGCAAGTCGCGTCCTGCCCGTGATCCTCATCCCCCCGGCCCTCATCCCCGGCCTCATCGCTTGGTTCTCGTCACCGCTGTCAGGTCGACGCCACGCCGCGCTCGCGCAACAAGGCCAGCAGTTCTAGCAGCGGCAGGCCGAGCACGGCAAAGTGATCGCCGGCTATCCGCGAGAACAGCTGCACGCCTCGACCCTCCAGCCGGTAGGCGCCGACCGACCCGAGCAGCGATTCGCCCTCCTCTGCGATATACGAGTCGAGGAAGGCGTCGCTGAACGGGCGCATCGTCAGTTCCGGCGTGCTCGTCACCCGCCACAGCGGGGCGCCGCCTTGCGCGACGCACAGAGCGGTCGCGAGCGTGTGGGTGCGCCCACGCAGCAGACGCAGCTGCGCGCGGGCCTCGGCCAGATCGCCCGGCTTATCGAACCACTGCGCTCCGATGACCAGAATCTGATCGCCGCCGATCACCAACGCCCCGGGGTCGCGGCGCGAGATTACGCAGGCCTTTTCAGCGGCAAGCGCCATCGCGCATTCCAGCGCCGAAGCGCCGGCGCGGCGCGAATCCTCTTTGATCCGCGCTTCGTCGATCGACGCCGGTTCGACCGAGAACGCGATCCCGGCCGCTCGAAGCACTGCCGCTCGGGCCAGACTCGCGGAAGCCAGGACGATCCGCTCAAGCGTCGCTGCCATGCCGCCGCATCAGCAATTTGTGGATCGAGGATGCTGTCTCCTCGATCGAGCGGCGGGTTACATCGATGACCGGCCAATGCCGTTGCGAAAAGACGCGACGCGCCTCGCGCACCTCGGCACGCACCGCCTCGAGGTCGGTGTAATCCGTCGCCTCGTTGTGATCGAGCATGCTGAGCCGGTTGCGGCGCAGATGGATCAGCCTCTCCGGGTCATTGGTCAGCCCGACAATCAGCGGCTTCTCGGCGGTAAACAATTCCGCCGGCAACGCGACGCCGGGCACGAACGGCACGTTTGCCGCTTTGATCCCGCGATTGGCCAGATAGAGGCAGGTCGGGGTTTTCGACGACCGCGACACCCCGACGAGGCACACATCCGCGTCATTGATCCCCCAGCTCGATTGGCCATCATCATGGTTGATGGCAAAGGTCATCGCGTCGATACGGGCGAAATACTCGCGGTCGAGCAGGTGCTGCTTCCCGGGAAGCCCCCGGCTCTCGCGCCCGAGATAGGCAGCCAGCGCACCGATAACCGGATCAAGGACGGGAATCGCCGGCACCTGCAACCGGCGGCATTCCTCCTGAAGAAGCTGGCGCAGCGCATCGTTGACCATCGTGAACAGGACGAGCCCGCGATTGGCCTCGACCCCGGCGATGACGCGATCAATCTGACTGCGCGTCCGCACCATGCTCCAGACATGCTCGATCGCCTGCGCCTCGTCAAACTGCACGAGGCAGGCACGCGCGACGGAGTGGACCGTATCCCCGGTCGAATCGGAGACGAGGTGAAGATGAAACCGGGTCAGTGCCACCGGGCTCTCGCGGGGTTGCCGTGGGTCGAGGGAACCGCCCTGGGGACCATCCTGGGGATCAACCGTCGCATAACGGGAAGAACCGCGGGGATTTCCGGGCGTCGCGATTGCTGTCCCCGATACGCCATCACGAATCCGATCGTTATCAACCGGCCAGTCACCTTATCCTCAGTCTCCGCCGATCGGGATGGTTATGTGGCCAAGTCTGTTTTCCCGCTTTCATACGCGACCGCCGCCATGCCAATCCGTACGGGGTGGGCACGGGATTCTAGCGTTATGCACCAAGCTGTCGCAAACCAAACATCGCCGTCACCGTGGCGGGGAACAATCAGGAATATCCGCTTATCCCCGCTTTCCCCCGCACATCTACATCTACCACATCACTAGAGTTAAACCTTATAATAGAAGATGGATCGGCTCTGATGCCGGGTGACAAAGCGAAACCGCTGCTCCGTGCGTTGGCTGGAGAAGTCCTTGCCAGACCGCCATGGTGGTTGATGCGTCAGGCTGGGCGTTACCTGCCGGAATATCGAGCATTGCGGGCTCGGTCGCCAAATTTCGTCGAGTTTTGCTTAACCCCGGCGCTGGCGGCCGAGGCGACATTGCAGCCGATCCGCCGCTTTGGCATGGACGGCGCGATCCTGTTCGCCGACATCCTGCTGGTGGCGCAGGCCCTCGGGCAACGGCTGAGCTTTGGCGACGACGGACCGCGGCTCGACGCGCTGGACGAACATGCCGGGATTGCCGGGCTCAGCCTCGCCGGCATTGTCGCGCTCGACCCGGTTTACGAGACCGTGCGGCTCTGCCGCGCTGCCCTGCCGCCGCAAACGGCGCTGATCGGGTTTGCCGGGTCGCCGTGGACCGTTGCGACCTATATGGTCGAGGGCGGGGCCAGCCGGGATTTCCGCCAAGTCAAGATCTGGGCCTATCGTGATCCGGCGGGGTTTGCCGCGCTGATAGAGCTGCTCGTCGAGGCCACATCGGCCTATCTGTCGGGCCAGATCGAGGCCGGGGTCGATGCGGTGCAACTCTTCGACAGCTGGGCTGGAATCCTGCCGGAGGCGGAATTTGATTGCTGGGTAATCGAGCCGACGCGGCGGATCAGGGACGCATTGAAACGGCGTTTTCCGACGGTGCCGGTAATCGGCTTTCCGCGCGGCGCCGGGCATCTCTACGAGCGCTATGCGGCTGAAACCGGGATCGACGCGATCGGGCTCGATACAATGGTCCCGCTCAGCGTCGCGCGCGAGCGGCTACAGAGCCTGACGGCGGTGCAGGGCAATCTTGACCCGGTGGCGCTTTTGGCCGGCGGGGCGGCGCTGGAGCGGGCTGTCGCGTCTATTCGCGCTGCGCTTGGCGATGGCGGCTTTGTCTTCAACCTCGGCCACGGGGTCCTGCCGCAGACGCCGCCGGAGCATGTCGCCGAGCTGGCGCGACTGTTGGCCCAGCCGGTCGACCGGACCTGACATGGCGCGCCGGGCGGTCGTGCTAATGAATCTGGGCGGACCCGACTCGCCCGATGCGGTGCGGCCATTCCTCTACAATCTGTTCAGCGACCCGGCGATCATCGATCTGCCCAAACTGTTGCGGCTGCCGCTGGCCTGGCTCATCGCCGCGCGCCGGGCCGGGACCGCACGGGCAATCTACGCTCAACTCGGCGGATCGTCGCCGCTTCTGCCAAATACGCAAGCCCAGGCACGCGCGCTCGAGGAAGCGCTTGGCGCCGAATATCGCTGCTTTATCGCGATGCGCTACTGGCATCCGCTGACGGCGGCGGCGGTGAAAGCGGTCAAGGCATGGCAACCGGACAACATCGTGCTGCTACCGCTCTATCCGCAATTTTCGACCACCACCACCGGCTCCTCGCAGCAAGCGTGGCACGAAGAGGCGAGGTGTCAGGGTCTTGCTACCGCGACCCGGGAAATCCGGTCTTATCCGGCCGCGCCGGGGTTCATCGCATCGCTGGTTGGGCCGATTGCTGGTGCGCTTGATACTGCGGGCGCCGCGGCGCAGTCCGTTCGGTTGCTGTTCAGCGCGCACGGATTGCCGTTGAAGATCGTCCGTGCGGGAGATTCTTACCCGCAGGAAGTCGAGAGTACGGCGACCGCGGTCGTGAATGCGCTTGGGAGACCGGGGCTCGATTGGCGCGTATGCTACCAGAGCCGGGTCGGGCCGCTCGCCTGGTTGGGACCGTCGGTCGAGGACGAGCTGCACCGGGCGGGTCGCGATAGGGTTGCCGTTGTCGTCGTGCCGGTCTCGTTTGTCTCCGAACATTCGGAAACGCTTGTCGAACTCGACCGAGACTACCGCCGCGCGGCCGAGGAAAGCGGGGTTGTGGGCTATCATCGCGTGCCGACATTGGGCATCGATCCCCGATTTATCGAATTTCTCGCCGGGCTCGTCCGGGAGACTGAGCAAAACCGGCTGCCCGTGGAAATTCCGGCAGCAGTGTCGGGCATGGCATGACGGAGATTCTCGCGGCGAGCTATCCCTGGCTCTATCCGGGGCTCAAATCGTTGCACATCATCGCAGTGATCGCGTGGATGGCGGGGCTGCTCTATCTGCCGCGACTCTACGTCTACCATGCGGATGCGCCGATCGGGTCGGACCAGGCGACGATGCTGGAGGTCATGGAGCGACGCCTGTTGCGTGGCATCATGGCGCCGGCGGCGGTGATGACTTATGGGTTTGGCCTCGCTCTGGTGGCGATTCCCGGGGTTGCCGAGTGGCATCGGGGCTGGATTTGGGCGAAGCTCGCGCTTGTCGCGCTGCTGACCGTCTTTCACCTGATGCTGGCGCATTGGCGGCATGATTTCGCCGTAGGAAAAATCTCGCATAATTCAAGATTTTACCGTCTTATCAACGAGGTTCCGACGGTGATCATGATCGGGATCGTGGTGCTCGTCGTGGTGCGGCCGTTTTGAGCGAATTGCCGGTTCCCTGGCTGAACCAAGCCCCTTGTAATCGTGTTTGACGTGCATATCTCCGTTTGGTAAGGGAACCGCCATACCGCCAGCCGGTTCTCCGACATTCTCCATACACTTGAAGACCTCCCGATTTGCCGGACTCTGCGCGTGCAGCCTCCCGTAGACGGGCCAGCCCCCTCATCGCCACACAAAGACCCATGAATCTCCAGGAATTGAAGCGGAAGACTCCAGCGGAACTGCTGGCATTCGCCGAAGAGTTGCAGATCGAGAACGCATCGTCGTTGCGCAAGCAGGACATGATGTTCGCGGTGCTGAAGCAACTGGCCGAAAACGATGTGCCGATTTCGGGCGACGGCGTTGTCGAGGTGCTGTCGGACGGGTTCGGATTTCTGCGGTCTCCGGAGGCGAATTACCTGCCTGGGCCGGACGACATCTATGTCAGCCCAAGCCAGATGCGGCGTTTCGGGCTGCGCACCGGCGACACCGTCGAGGGCCAGATCCGCTCGCCGCGCGACGGCGAGCGCTATTTCGCGCTGCTCAAGGTGAACCGCATCAATTTCGAGGAGCCCGACCGGCTGCGGCACCGGATCAATTTCGATAATCTGACGCCGCTCTATCCCGAAGAGAAGATCGAACTCGAGCTCAACGATCCGACCAAGAAGGATCTGACGACCCGGGTGCTCGACCTGATCACCCCGCTGGGCAAGGGCCAGCGCGCGCTGATCGTGTCGCCGCCGCGCACCGGCAAGACCGTGATGCTGCAAAACATCGCGCATGCGCTCGCTGCCAACCACCCGGAAACCTACCTGATCGTGCTGTTGATCGACGAGCGGCCGGAGGAGGTCACCGATATGGCCCGCTCGGTCAGGGGCGAGGTAATCAGCTCGACCTTCGACGAGCCGGCGACACGCCATGTGCAGGTCGCCGAGATGGTCATCGAAAAGGCCAAGCGTCTGGTCGAGCAGAAGCGCGACGTGGTGATCCTGCTCGATTCGATCACCCGGCTCGCGCGCGCCTACAACACCGTCGTGCCCTCGTCGGGCAAGGTGCTGACCGGCGGCGTCGACGCCAATGCGCTGCAGCGGCCGAAGCGGTTTTTCGGCGCCGCCCGCAACATCGAGGAGGGCGGCTCGCTGACCATCATCGCCACCGCGCTGATCGATACCGGCTCGCGAATGGACGAGGTGATCTTCGAGGAATTCAAGGGCACCGGGAATTCGGAAATCGTGCTCGACCGCAAGGTCGCCGACAAGCGCACCTTCCCAGCCCTCGATATCACCAAATCCGGCACCCGAAAGGAAGAATTGCTGGTCGACCGCGGGGTCTTGGCGAAGATGTGGGTATTGCGCCGGGTTCTGATGCCGATGGGAACCTCGGACGGGCTCGAATTCCTGATCAACAAGCTCAAGGAATCAAAGAATAATTCCGAGTTTTTTGACGCGATGAATACCTAGTCGCTGCCGGCAAAGAAGAGGCCGCCCGGGGGCGGCCTCTGTTCGGAAACCGGCAAACGCAGGTTCGATTAATAACCCGCGTTGCGATTATGGTGCCAGTGGCGCGACGGGATCGATGAACCGGTCATGACCGGTTCGTACTGCTGGAAGCTCGCCAGGCACTGGCCCCTCAGCTGCGGATCGTTGATCGGGCCGCATTCCTTCTTCATCCGGGCGCTGCGGAACCCCATGTTGGTCTGCAGCAGCTGGTCGTAGCGCGCGCTTTGGATGTTGTTGCGCCGCGCTGACCAGCCGCCGAGATCGCCTCGACTGGGCTGCGGCGCATTGCTCACCATCCGCGTCGCCATGGGACGCTGCGGCTCACCCATATAAGGCTGCCCCATCATATGCGGCTGGCCCATATGATGCTGCTGGGCCATTGGCTGCGGCTGCCCCATGTTGATCTGCGGCTGCCCTATATATTGCGGGTTTTGTTGCGCCTGCGCCGTCGCGCCCAGCGCGAGAACGCATCCGGCCGCGAAGGCCAGGCTTGTCACTGTCTTGGTGATCATATCAGGGGGACTCCTTCTCGGGGGATGGTCACCGGTAGAACAAGCGTGCGATGCACGCGGTTCCCGCGAGAGGTCGCCAAGAGTTCATAAGACATCGCCCAGAGTTCGTCAGGCTCCCGGCAAATCGGGGTCGGGCAGCCCGCGGCGCCGGCATGCGGCAAGCAAAGTGTTGCGCAACAGGCAGGCGATCGTCATCGGTCCAACGCCGCCCGGCACGGGAGTGATCGCTCCGGCAACCTGGCGCGCCGCCTCGAAATCGACGTCGCCGACCAGCGTCATTCCGCGTTCTGGAACCGCCAGCCGGTTGATCCCGACATCGATCACCGTCGCCCCCGGTTTTATCCAGTCCGCGCCGACCGTCGCCGGACGCCCGATCGCCGCGATCAGGATGTCGGCGCGCCGGCAGATCGCGGCGCTGTCGCGGGTGCGGGAATGGACGATCGTCACCGTGCAATCGGCGGCGAGAAGCAGCCCGGCAATCGGCCGGCCGACGATCTGCGAGCGGCCGAGCACGACGGCGTCGGCGCCCGACAAGTCTGGCGAGACGCTGCGCAGCAACATCAGGACGCCGTCCGGCGTGCATGGCACGAGGCCGGGTTCGCCGCCGCCCCACAGCCGCCCGATATTGATGGGGTGAAACCCGTCGACGTCCTTCGCCGGGTCGAGCGCGGCGACGACAAGATGCGGATCGAGGGTGCGCGGCAGCGGCAGCTGGACAAGGATGCCGTCGACCCGATCGTCGGCGTTGAGCTTGCCGATCAGCTCGCCGATCGCGGCGATCCCAACATTCGCCGGCAAGCGGTATTCGAACGAGGCAATCCCGACGGCATCGCAGGCCCGCGCCTTGCCGCGCACGTAGACATCGCTCGCCGGGTCGTCGCCGACCAGGATCGCGGCGAGGCCCGCGACGACACCGTCGCGCTCGCGCAGGCTCGCGGCCGCCGCGCCGATCCGCTGCCGCAGAGAAGCGGCAATCCCCTTGCCGTCGATCAGCCTTGCCTGCGCCATTCCGTTTCCCTGGCCGCAATCGGGAGCATGCCGTTGTCGTGGCTGCCACGAGCGAGCCGATCATGCGATAACCCATACCGCAGGCGAGAATTTCGCCCAATACGGGGCTTCCCGATATGGGGGCTTGTCGCCAAGAGGCGGTTTCCGGCTATCGAAGGAGCAAGATGTGGCGACGTACCAGTGTCCTATCTGCGGCGCAAGCACGCCGGCCGATCGGCCGATTTGGCGTTGCCGCTGCGGCGGCCACCTAAACCTCGAGCCAGGGCGCGGGCTCAGCCGTGACGAGATCGACTCCGGCGAGGCCAATTTATGGCGTTACCGCGCCGCGCTCGCGCTGTCAGGGCCGCCGCGCATCTCGCTCGGCGAGGGCTGGACCCCGCTGGTGCGCCGCCAGTGGGCCGGGGTGGCGGTGCATTTCAAACTCGAATCGCAGATGCCGACCGGCTCCTTCAAGGACCGCGGCACGGCGGTGATGCTGAACCATCTGCTCGAATTCGGGGTCGGGGCGATCCACGAGGATTCTTCGGGCAATGCCGGATCGTCGATCGCGACCTATGCGGCGGCGGCGGGCCTCCCCTGCCGGATCTATGTCCCGACGGACGCGCCTCGCGGCAAAATCGTGCAGATTGCCGCGTCGGGGGCCGAAGTGCACGCCATCGCGGGCACGCGGCAGGCGGTCGCCGATGCAGCGCTCGCGGCGAGCGGCGAGAGCTTTTACGCCAGCCACAACTGGCAGCCGTATTTTATCGAGGGGACAAAGACGCTGGCCTATGAATTGTGGGAGCAGCTCGGCTTCGCCGTGCCCGACAACATCCTGGTCCCGACCGGCTACGGCAGCAACATTCTGGGACTGGAGCGCGGTTTCGAAGAGCTTCAGCTCCGCGGCGAGATCAACCGCCGGCCGCGGCTGTTCGCGGTACAGGCGGCCAATTGCGCCGCCCTTGCCGCGGCGTGGGCGGCCGGCGTCAACCATCGCGTGCCGTTCACGCCCGAGCCGACCGTCGCAGACGGCATCGCGACCCTGAAGCCGGTACGCATGCGCGAGGTGATGATGGCGCTGCGCCGCTCGCGCGGCGGCGTCGTCGCCGTGCCGGAAGCCGAGATTGCCCCGGCGCTGATTGCGCTCGGCCGCCTCGGCCTCTTCGTCGAGCCGACCGCTGCGACGGGCGCCGCGGCGTGCTCGAGGCTCATAAATGACGGGACAATCCGGGCCGACGCCGCCACTGTCGTCGTGCTGACCGGCCACGGCCTCAAGGCGACCGACAAGATCGCCGAACTGCTCGCGCCTACGGAGTGACCCAGCAGCGGGTGAATACGCCCGAGGCGCGGGAATAATGCGCCTATTTGTTCACCGCCGGCAGCCAGACGATTTCCGCGCCGTGGCCGCGACTGCTAAGCTTCTTGCTCGCTCCGGCGATGAGCTTGGCGCCGCTCGCCGAGACCGCGATCGTGTACGAGCCCTCGGTCAGGAAGGTGGCGCCAAGATAGTTGAGCACGAGCCTGTTGTTGTCGTTCAACACCCTATAGTGCTCGTTCTTGGTCGCCGAGACCTTGGCGACCAATTTCAACACGCCGCCAGCGGCCGGCTGCTCCCAGACGCTGATGTTCTTCGTTTCGTCGCCGGAGAAGAGGACCGTCGTGCCCGTCACCGGGTGCCGATCGGCCACGATGTGCGTCGGCGCCACGGTTGCATTGGCGAGCTTCTTTAAGCTGTTCGCCGCCACACCGCCGTTGCCGTCGATCAATAGTTCGTACAGGCCGCAGCCGCCGCTAGCCTCGCAGGCGCTGAAAAAGATATATCCATCGCGCGGAGACTGGACCGCAGCCGACCCGGTAATGCCTAGCGGCGTCAGCACGGCGACAAGGTCCGTCGTAACGTTTGAGCCGAGAGTGCCGTAGCAGAGGCCCTCGCACGCTCCGAGACGTTCCCCATAGGTATGCTGTCCGAGCAGCTAAAAGGACGGATAGGCGCCCGGACCCGTTGTCGAGGACAGCGGGGGCGGGCTGCTTGTGCTCAGAGCGCCGTACACATCGTAAATCAGCTCGTTCCAGGAATTCGGAATCATGTTCCGGAAGACAGCGTGAACTCCTCCCGGCCCTGCGAAGAGCACCCCGAGCTCGCCGCTGGGCTTCTGCAGGAATTCCGGGCCGTTGACCCTCCCGGCACCGAGGAAATTTTCGGCGATGATGGTCAGGGTTTGCGGTGCGACCTGGCCCGTAACGCCGTTGACCCTCGCTGCCGCGATCTGAGAGGCTCCGGTCGCGCGATTGCCCACGATGATCAGGTTTGCTTCGGCGTCTTGCGGATCGACGACGAGTTCGAAATCCCCGCCAAGCGACGCCAGCACCCCGGTTGGATCGGCGCTTTCGCACTGGGCCAGCGCGTTACCGGAAAATGCGACTGAAGACAGCGCGAGACATGCGGCAAGAACACGCTTCATTAGCCCCTCCCATTTTCGGTTATTAATTTACTAATCCGAATGTGCGCAGCCGCACAGGTGTGTGTCAAGGACGGGTCAATAAAATTGCGGTTTGCAAAACATCGCACTTAGGGGTTGGCCGCGGTGCGGTGAGCGGCATCCATTTGCGCAGGCGCCACCCATTGGATGACCTCGGCAGTGTTGCGGGATCGTCTAAGCCGGCGCCGCGGCGAGGTCGAAGGCGGCGGCCATCAGCGCGCGGGTGTAGGGGTGGTCGGGCGCATCCATGACCCGTCCGGTGGCGCCGCTTTCGACGATCTTGCCGTCCTTCATGACGAGAATCTCGTGGGCCATCGCCCGCACGACCTTCAAATCGTGGCTGATGAACAAATAGGCCAGGCCGTAGCGCGCCTGCAATTCGCGCAGGAGCTCGACGATCTGCGCCTGCACCGACATGTCGAGCGCGGATGTCGGCTCGTCGAGCACGATAAAGCGCGGCTTCAAGACGAGCGCGCGGGCGATCGCGACCCGCTGGCGCTGGCCGCCCGAGAATTCGTGCGGGTAGCGGTCGGCCGCTGCGGGGTCGAGCCCGACCTCCTTCAGCGTCGTCTCGATCAGGTCACGGCGCTCGGCCTCGCTCGCGCCGAGCCGATGGACCTTGAGCCCCTCGCCGACGATCTGCGCGATCGACAGGCGCGGCGACAGGCTCGAATAGGGATCCTGAAACACGACCTGCATCTCGCGCCGCAACGGCCGCAGCCGGCCCTGCCGTCGATGCGAGATGTCCTCTCCGGCGAAGCGGATGCCACCTTCGGCGTCGAGCAGGCGCAACAGCGCCAGACCGAGCGTCGTCTTGCCCGAGCCGCTTTCGCCGACCACCCCCAGGGTCGAGCCGGCCCGTACCCGCAGCGACACGCCGTCGACCGCCTTGACGTAGCCCGAGATGCGGCGCAGCAGCCCGCGCCGGATCGGGAACCACACCTTGATCTCTTCGCCCTCGACGACGATCGGGGCGGCGGGATCGGGTGGCGCCACGACACCCCTGGGCTCGGCGGCCAACAGCCGGCGCGTGTAGGGGTGCGAGGGCCGGGCGAAGATATCGGCGGTCGGCCCGCTGTCGACGATCTCGCCCTGGGTCATCACGCAGACGCGCTCGGCCATGTGGCGCACGATCGCGAGGTCGTGGGTGATCAGCAACAGCGCCATGCCGAGGCGGTCGCGCAGGTCGCGCATCAGATCTAAAATCTGCGCCTGGATCGTCACGTCGAGCGCGGTCGTCGGCTCGTCGGCGATCAGCATGTCGGGCTCGTTGGCGATCGCCATCGCGATCATGACGCGCTGGCGCTGGCCGCCCGACAGCTGGTGCGGGTAGGCGCCGAGCCGGCTCTCGGCGTCGTGCAGGCCGACCAGGTGCAACAATTCGAGGGTGCGCGCGCGTGCCGCCGATGCCGCCATGTGCTTGTGGATCAGCAATGTCTCGGCGATCTGTTTTTCCAGCGTGTGCAGCGGGTTGAGCGACGTCATCGGCTCCTGGAAGACCATCGCGACGCGGTTGCCGCGCATCTGCCGCAGCCGCGCCGGGGCGGCGCCGACCATCTCCTCGCCGGCGAAACGAATGCTGCTTTCGGGCGTGTGCGACGCGGCCGGATAGGGCAGCAATTGCAGGATCGACAGGGCCGTCACCGATTTCCCCGAGCCGCTCTCGCCGACCAGCGCCAGGGTCTCGCCGCGATCGAGGCTGAACGACACGCGCTTCACGGCATGGACCGGAGGCGCGCCGCGCCACCCGCCAAAGGTCACGCTCAGGTCGCGGACTTCGAGTAGGCTCATCGCGCGACCTTGCGCGCGTCGAAGGCGTCGCGCACCGCCTCGCCGATGAATATCAACAGGCTCAGCATCACCGCCAGCACCGCGAAGGCGGTAATGCCGAGCCACGGCGCCTGAAGGTTGGCCTTGCCCTGCGCCAGCAATTCGCCGAGCGAGGCCGAGCCCGGCGGCAGACCGAAGCCGAGGAAATCGAGCGAGGTCAGGGTCGTGATCGAGCCGTTCAGGATGAACGGCAGAAAGGTCAAGGTCGCGACCGTCGCGTTCGGCAGGACATGCCGCCAGATGATGACCGGGTCGGAAACGCCGAGCGCGCGCGCCGCCCGGACATAGTCGAAATTGCGCGCGCGCAGGAATTCGGCGCGCACCACGCCGACCAGGTTGGTCCACGAAAACAGCAGCATCAGCCCGAGCAGCCACCAGAAATTCGGCTCGACGATGGCGGCCAGGATAATCAGCATATAGAGCGCGGGAAGCCCTTCCCAGATTTCGATAAAGCGCTGGAAGCCGAGATCGGCGATCCCGCCGAAATAGCCTTGCACCGCTCCGGCGGCGATCCCAAGGATCGACGAAAACAGGGTCAGCGCGAGGCCGAACAGCACCGAGATGCGAAACCCGTAGATCAGCCGCGCCAGGACGTCGCGGCCCTGGTCGTCGGTGCCCAGCCAGTCGGTGGCCGACGGCCGCGCCGGGAACGGGCCGGGCGCATCGGTGATCGTGCGATAGCTGAACGGGATCAGCGGCCACACCATCCAGCCCTTGTCGGTGATCAGCTTGATGACGGCCGGGTCGCGATAATCGGCTTCGCTCGGGAAGTCGCCGCCGAATGCGGTTTCGGGATAATCCCGCAAGACCGGGATGTAGAAAGCGCCGTCATATTGCACCAAGAGCGGCCGGTCGTTGGCGATGAACTCGGCGAAGAGGCTCAGGACGAACAGCACGAGAAAGATCCACAGCGACCAGAAGCCGCGGCGGTTGGCGCGGAAATTGTCGAGGCGGCGCCGGGTTATCGGCGTGATCCGCCGGCCCAGGAACACATCGCCCGCCGCTACGATGGCGGGTGTCTTCTCGGGCTGAGGGACATCATTCATGGCTGATGGAAGAGGCGCCTTTTCCCCTCCGGCACCGCACGGTGGTTTATGATCGCTGCACGGGCTCTTTGCGTCCTTCGAGACGCACCCCTGCGGAGTGCTCCTCAGGATGAGGAAGATTTGGGTATGGCATCATAGCTTACCTTATCCTGAAGAGGCCGCGAAGCGGCCGTCTCGAAGGACGCACCGAAGCGCGGTCCGAGTGCGACCTTGGGGCTCACCCGGCTTTTCGCTGCAGCTTCTCGACCTTCGGTCGCGTGCTGCCGCGCCGGCCGCCGAGATAATCGGCGACGAGGATTTCGGCGATCTGGACCGCGTTCAATGCCGCGCCCTTGCGCAGATTATCGGCGACGACCCACAGATTGAGCCCGTGCGGCACGGTGGGGTCGCGCCGGATGCGGCTGACATAGACGGCGTCCTCGCCGGCGCTTTCGGCCGGGGTCACATAGCCGGCGTCGACGCGGTCGTCGAGAACGATGATCCCGGGCGCGTCGTGCAATGCGGCGCGGGCGCGCGCCTCGCTGATCGGGCTCTCGAATTCGATATTGATCGCCTCGGCGTGGCCGATGAACACCGGGACCCTTACGCAAGTCGCGGTCACGGCGATGTCGGGGTCGAGGATCTTGCGGGTCTCGACCGCCATCTTCCATTCTTCCTTGGTCGAGCCGTCATTCATGAAGATGTCGATATGCGGGATCACGTTGAACGCGATCTGCTTGGTCAGCTGCTCCGGCTTGACCGGGTCGTTGACGTAGATCGCGCGGGTCTGGCTGAACAATTCGTCCATCGCGGCGCGCCCGGCCCCCGACACCGACTGATAGGTCGCGACGACGACCCGCTTGATCCGTGCGATGTCGTGCAGCGGCTTCAGCGCGACCACCATCTGGATCGTCGAGCAGTTCGGGTTGGCGATGATGCCGCGCTTTTTGTACTGCGCGATCGCCGCTGGGTTGACTTCGGGGACGACCAGCGGCACGTCGGGCTCCATGCGGAAGCACGAGGTGTTGTCGATGACGACCGCGCCCGCCTTCACCGCGCGCGGCGCGAACGCCGCCGACACCTTGCTGCCGGGCGATGACAGCACGATGTCCGTGCCCTTGAAGTCGAACGTCTCGAGCGCGCGTATCGGCAGGACGTCGTCCTCGCCGAACGATACCTCGCGGCCGACTGACCTCGACGAGGCAAGGGCGACGATTTCGTCGACCGGAAAATCGCGCTCGGCGAGCGTGGTCAGCAATTCGCGTCCGACATTGCCCGTCGCGCCGACCACCGCTACTTTGAAGCCCATTTGCGAACTCCGAGGCGGATTGGTAATGAAGCTGGCTGCTGACTTACGATGCCGGCCCCGGCATTACAAGGCGCATCACAAGCCGGGGTTGGCGGCGCCGACGGCCTGCTCGCGATGACTTACCGCGAATTCTGGCCGCACTACCTCGCGGCACACGCCGATCCGCGCAGCCGCGCCCTGCATTACGTCGGGACGCTCGCGGCGATGGCGCTGCTCGTGGTTGCCGCTTCCCTCGGCGATTGGCGGTGGCTGGTTGCCGCGCTTGTCGTCGGATACGGCCCGGCATGGTTCGGCCATGTCGTCGTCGAGCGCAACCGCCCCGCGACCTTTGCACATCCGCTGTGGTCGCTGCTGAGCGATATTCGGATGCTCGGGCTGTTCCTGACCGGCCGGCTCGGGGGCGAACTTCGGCGCCGGCAGATCGAGAGCCGGTTAATCGAGAGGTAGGCATGCCCACCGTTCCGCTGATCGACCAGAACGCGGCGAGCGCGGAAGTTCGCGCCGTGTTCGACGACATCCGAGCGACCCGCGACACCGACTGGATCAACAATTTCTGGAAGGCGCTGGCGCACCACCCGCCGACTTTGCGGCGCACCTGGGACAGCATCAAGGAGGTCATGGCGCCGGGCGCCCTCGATCCGCTGACCAAGGAATTGATCTATCTCGCGGTCAGCGTCAGCAACGGCTGCCAGTATTGCACCGCCTCGCACGGCGCGGCGGCCAAGCGGCTCGGCATGAGCCCGCAGATGCTCGGCGAATTGATCGCCGTCGTCGGCATGGCGAACGAGACCAACCGCCTCGCCGACGGCTATCGGGTTCCGGTGGACGAGAGGTTCGAAAACCTGTTTTGATGGACGCGCATGCAGCCGGCGCTCCCGTCGCGTCCCGACCACGGCGACAGGCTGTTGGAAAATATCGGAGGACTAAATGGAAAATCCGTTCAACCGCGAGGCCGAAAACCTCGGCAACATCACCGGGCTCGAGCACCTCAATGTCGAGATCCCCGACCAGGGGCTGGCCAGCGATTTCTACCTGCTGGGGATGGGGTTCACCCGCGACCCGTATCTGTTCCCCGGCACCAACAACATGTGGGTCAACATCGGCAAGAACCAGATCCACATGCCGGCCGGACCGCCGCTGGTGTTCCGCGGCCATGTCGGCATCGTCTCGCCGGACCGCGAGGCGCTGCTCGAACGCCTGAACGGCGTCAAGAAGCAGCTTGCCGACACCAAGTTCAAGTTCAAGGAGCACAACGCGTACGTCTCGGCGACCTGCCCGTGGGGCAACAAGTTCCACGTCTACAGCCCCGACGAAGAGCGCTTCGGCAAGATCAATCTCGGCATTCCCTATGTCGAGTTCGCCGTGCCGGAAGGGACCGCCAAGGGCATCGCCCGCTTCTATAGGAAAGTGCTCGGCGCGATCACCTGCATCGAGAAGAACGGCGAGGGCAAGGCCGCCCACATCAAGGTCGGCCCCAACCAGGAACTGATCTTCCGCGAAACCGACAAGGAGCTGGTCGAGTTCGACGGCCATCACCTGCAGGTCTATGTCGAGGATTTCGGCAGACCGCACGAAAAGCTGAGGAAGCTCGACCTGATCACCGAGGAGAGCGATCGCTGCCAGTACCGTTTCGAGGACATCGTCGACCTCGACACCGGCAAGGTGCTGTTCACGATCGAGCACGAGATCCGCAGCATGACGCATCCGCTCTATGCGCGGCCGCTCGTCAACCGCAACCCGGCCCAGACCAACCGCAACTACATCATGGGCGGCGATGGCTGGGTCCCGACGCTCACCGACACGGTCGGGCCGGCTGGCCCCCGGGGTGATCCGCTCACAGCCGCGAAAGCCCCGACGATCGCCAAGAAGCGCGCCCTGCGCGCCCAAGCCCAGGCGATGTAGACGGCAGCACCGCAAAAACCCTCTCCCGCACTGCGGGAGAGGGTTTCAAGCGGAGCGGAAGCACATGCCAGGCTTACTCGATGGCCGTATTGCGCTGGTGACCGGTGCCGGATCGGGCATCGGCGAAGCAATTGCGGTCGCGATGGCCCAGGCGGGGGCGAGGA
This sequence comes from Rhizobium sp. Q54, assembly GCA_945861155.1. Classification (GTDB taxonomy): domain Bacteria; phylum Pseudomonadota; class Alphaproteobacteria; order ATCC43930; family CGMCC-115725; genus DATARH01. The sequence goes on along the minus strand of CAMATN010000035.1, from coordinate 23,021 downwards.
TCGTTTCGGTCGACCTCAATGTCGGCGCCGCGGTGCGCGTCGCAAAGGCCGTCGGCGACAATGCCAACGGCTTGGTCTGCGACGTCACCGACCGCGCCGCGTGCGACGCTCTGGCATCGAAGGTGCGCGCGGAGATCGGTCCGGTCTCGGTGCTGGTCAACAATGCCGGCATCATTCGGCGCGGCAAGGTCGGCGACGCCAATACGCGCCGCGACTGGGACGACACCTTGGCGGTCAATCTCGACGGCCCCTACAACATGGTGACCGCGTTTCTCGATCAGTTGCGCGAGACCCAGGGCGCGGTCATCAATATCGGCTCGATCCAGTCCTTTGTCGCGTTGCCGAACTCGGCCGCCTATACGACCTCCAAAGGCGGCGTGCGCGCGCTGACCCAGGCGCTGGCGATCGAATTGTCGCCGATGGGGATCCGCGTCAACGCGATCGGCCCCGGCTTTACCGCGACGCCACTCAACGCTGATGCGCGGCAGAACGCCGAATACATGGCCAATTTCACCGGCCGCATCGCGCTTGGGCGGATCGGGACGCCCGAGGACATCGCGCTGCCGGCGGTGTTTCTCGCCTCGGACATGGCGCGGTACATCACTGGCGTGACGTTACCGGTCGACGGCGGCTATCTGGCCCGCTAGCAGCTTCATCGCCAGGAAAAGGGGGAGCCATGCTCACCGGAGTCTATCGTTTTCCACCGATGGAAAGCGTCATCTACGGCCGGCCGTTCGCCGAGGCGCTGAAGGAGCAGGTCGAGGAGAGCGGTGCGAACTCGGTGTTTCTGCTGGCGAGCGGCACGCTCAACCGCGAGACCGACATGGTCGAGCAGGTCCGCAACGCGCTCGGCAACCGGCTCGCCGGCGTTTACGCGAAGATCGGCGCGCACACGCCGCGCGTCGATGTCGTCGCGGCGGCGAACGCGGCGCGCGCCGCTGGAGCCGATTTGCTCGTGACGCTGGGCGGGGGCTCGGTGACCGACGCGGCGAAGATGGTCGCGTTCTGCCTCGGCAACGACGTGACCGATCCGGCGCGACTCGACGATTACCGCGCCCAAATCAGCGCCGATGGCAAGATCGTGCGGCCGCCGGTGAAGCCGCCGACGATCCGCACGATCGCGATCCCGACGACCTTGTCGGCCGGCGAATATACGGCATCGGCGGGCTGCACCGACACCGCGCGCAACGTCAAGGAAAGCTATGGTCATCCGCTGATGATGCCGAAGAACGTGCTGCTCGACCCGCGCGCCACGCTGCACACGCCGGAATGGCTGTTCCTGTCGACCGGCATCCGCGCCGTCGACCATGCGGTCGAGGACATCTGCTCGCCGCAATGCCAGCCGATTTCCGAAGGCGCATCATACCACGCGCTCAAGCTGCTCGGCCGCGGTCTCTCCGGGGTCAAGGCCGACCCGCTCGATCTCGACGCGCGGCTCGACGCGCAACTCGGCGCCTGGATGTCGATGGTCGGCTCGCAGACCGGCGTGCCGAAAGGCGCGAGCCACGGCATCGGCCATGTGCTGGGCGGCACCGCGCACGTGCCGCACGGCTATACCTCGTGCGTGATGCTGCCGCATGTGCTGCGCTTCAACGAGCCCGTCAACGCCGATCGCCAGGCGCTGGTCAGCGACGCGCTGGGCCGGCCTGGCGCGCCCGCATCGGATGTTGTCGCCGGCCTGATCGCCGGGCTCGGGTTGCCCGCCCGGCTGCGCGATGTCGGGGTCAAGCCCGAGCAGCTCGACCGCATCGCCGAATTATCGATGCACGACCGCTGGATCCACACCAACCCGCGCAAGATCGACGGCCCGCCGGTGGTCCGCGAGCTGCTCGACGCGGCGTGGTAAGCCACGCTTGCATCTTTGCATCATTGTGCTTAGATGCGCGGCATGAGAACCACAATCGACATTCCCGACGAGTTGCTCCGCCGCGCCAAGTCAGAGGCCGCCTTGCGCGGTCGCCGGCTTAAGGACCTCGTCGAAGAAGGGCTGCGCCTTGTCCTGGAAAAGGAGCAGGCTCCGGCCCAGACCGCCGAGAAATCGCCGCAGCCCCGCAAGGGGTCGCTGCACGATTTGATGCAGGATCTGTGCGGGATCATCGAAGATGGGCCATCCGACCTAGCGACCAATCCGAAATATTTTGACGATTTCGGCCGATGAGGTCGGGTGTCCTATTGGATACTGGCCCACTTGTTGCCTATCTGCACCCGCGCGATGCCTATCACGATTGGGCAGTCGAAACCTTTGACGGTTTTGCGCCGCCTGTAATCACGTGTGAGCCAGTGCTGACGGAGGCCTGCTTCTTGGTTGCGCGAACGAAGCTCCCGGCAGCGCGGGTGCTCGAATACGTCGCGCGCGGTGGAGTCCAAATCGGCCTTCGACTAGACAAGGAAACAGCCGAAATCGGTGCGCTAATGGAACGCTACGCGAACGTTCCGATATCGCTCGCGGATGCCTGCCTTGTGCGGTTAGCGGAGATAACCGGCCTGCCGGTTTGCACTCTCGATAGCGATTTCGGAATCTATCGCACGCATCGGCGCCGCGCCTTGACATTGATCACGCCCAGCCGGCGCTCGCTCCACGAGGGTTAGGCCGCCCCAGCGTCCGAGCCAGGCTTTCGACTTCACAGGGTCGCGGACCGTTACGCTGCCGCTGCGAGTTCGGCGAGGATCGTGTCGCCCATGACCCGGGTCGAGACCGGCGCGGCGCCCTGTTGCCGGATGTCCGCGGTACGGGCGCCGGCCGCGAGCGCGCGGCGCACCGCGTCCTCGACGAGATCAGCCTCCGCGGCCATGTCGAACGAATAGCGCAGCATCATCGCGAAGGAGAGGATAGAGGCGAGCGGGTTGGCGACGCCCTTCCCGGCGATATCGGGGGCGCTGCCATGCACCGGTTCATAGAGCGCCTTGCGCCGCCCACTCGAATCGGCGGCGCCGAGCGAGGCGGACGGCAGCATGCCGAGAGAGCCCGTCAGCATCGCCGCGCAATCCGACAGGATGTCGCCGAACAAATTGCTGGTCACGATCACGTCGAACTGCTTGGGGTTGCGCACGAGCTGCATCGCGCAATTGTCGGCGTACATGAAGGAGAGCTCGACATCGGGGTAGTCGGCGTGCACCTCCTCGGCGATTTCGCGCCACAGCCCACCTGATTCCATGACGTTCGCCTTGTCGACCTCGCACAGGCGGCGTTGGCGCTTGCGCGCCAGGTCGAAGCCGGCACGCACGACGCGCTCGATCTCGGCCTCGGTATAGACCTCCGTATTGATGCCGCGGCGGCTGCCGTCAGGCAGCGTCTCGACCCCCCGCGGCTCGCCGAAATAAATGCCGCCGGTCAGTTCGCGCACGATCATCAGATCGAGCCCGGCGACAAGATCGCGTTTCAACGCCGACGCGTCGGCCAGCGCGTCGAAGACCACCGCCGGGCGCAGATTAGCGAACAGATCCATATCCTTGCGCAGCCGCAGGAGGCCGCGCTCGGGGCGCAGCTCAAACGGCAGAATCTCCCATTTCGGCCCGCCGACCGAGCCGAACAGAACCGCGTCGCTGGCCATCGCCTGGGCCATGGTTTCGTCGGTCAATGGCACGCCAGACGCGTCGTAGGCGGCGCCGCCGACCAGCCCTTGCGTGACCTCGAAGCTGGCGATATGGCGCCGATCGAAAAACTCGATGACGCGCAGGACCTCGCGCATGATCTCCGGGCCGATGCCGTCGCCCGGCAGCACGAGGACTTTGCGGTTGGAGCGGGTTTCAGGCATTTCCGGTTCGCCTTCAGGGAAACACTACGGCTACCCGCCTCCAAACGGCCCCCTTGGCCGGGCTTGTCCCGGCCATCCACGTCTTCAGGCGGCGCCGCGGAAAACGACGACGTGGGTGGCCGGGTCAAGCCCGGCCAAGGGGTATATATGGGTGGGGTTACGTCCCGGTCTGGGCCATGCCGAACAGCCAGGGTCGCGACAGGCGCGCCTGCTGCTCGTAGGTGTCGATGGCGTCGGTCTTCTGCTCGGTCAGGCCGATATCGTCGAGGCCGTTCAGCAGGCAATGCTTGCGGAACGGGTCGATCTCGAAATGCACCTTTTCACCGTCAGGGCGCGAGATCGTTTGGCTTTCGAGGTCGATCGTCAGCACCGCGTTGGCGCCCTTCTTGGCATCTTCCATCAACTGGTCGACGACATCCTGCGGCAGCGCGATCGGCAACAGACCGTTCTTGAAGCAGTTGTTGTAGAAGATGTCGGCAAAGCTCGGCGCGATGACGCAGCTGATGCCGAAATCGGTCAGTGCCCAGGGCGCGTGCTCGCGGCTCGAACCGCAGCCGAAATTGTCGCCGGCGACGATGATCTTGGCTTGGCGATACGAGCCCTGGTTCAGCACGAAATCGGGGTTCTCCGACCCGTCGGGCCGAAAGCGGATCTCCTGGAAAAGCCATTTCGCGAGCCCGGTGCGCTTGATCGTCTTCAGGTAGATCGCCGGGAAGATTTTGTCGGTGTCGATATTGATCATCGGCATCGGCGCCGCGACCCCGGTCAATTGCGTGAATTTTTCCATTCTGTGGTCCCTTCGGTGACGCTATGGCCGAACCGGTTTTTCACCCGGTTGCGGCGCAGGGATTACGATAATCTGCGGAGGCGGCGGCTGGGCTTGCCGTACGGCAGTGATCGAGTTCGCTATCGCGCTGGTCTGTGCCGCCATCTCGGCACGCATTGCGCGGAACTCTTCCGACAGACGAGCCGGGATTGCGGCCACCGCGGTTTCGATACGATCTATTCGCGCTTCCAGCCGACTTAGCTGAAAGCCGAGAAAACCAAATCCGCCGATCATCACCACGGCGACGATGCCGACAACCCAGCGCGTACTGTCGATGGAACTCTTCAGTCCTTCAAGCCGCGCATCGACCGATGCCCGCCAACCAATCCATGTTCCGGACGGAGGAGGCGAACCATTTCCGTTGCTGGTACTTGCTGTCTCCGCCGATCCGCTGGCCGCGGCGATCCGATCAAGCTGCCGACGAAGCATATCGATGTCGATATCAGCCATGGCCCTTGTCGATGAGATCTACGAGATTCTGGAGATGCTCAAAACAAAGGGCCATCGCCGCGATAGAGACATCTAAATGCTTTTCGAATTCATCGCTTTCCGGTGGCGTCAGCAAAAGGAGTGCTTGTTGTGTCTCCCTCACCGATTTGGAGAGCGCGAGAACCGCCTGCGTGATCAATATTGTCTCTATATTTGATGCCATCTTACACCGGCAGGAAACTCACCTACGGCGACCGGTCACCCCAAATCGCGCACGTCCGTAAGGTGGCCGGTGATTGCGGCGGCGGCGGCCATGGCCGGGCCGACCAGATGAGTCTTGGCGTTTTTGCCCTGGCGGCCCTCGAAATTGCGGTTCGAGGTCGAGGCGATGCGCTCTTCGTTCTCGGCCCGGTCGTTGTTCATCGACATGCAGTTCGAGCAGCCGGGCTCGCGCCATTCGAAGCCGGCTTCGAGGAAGATGCGGTCGAGCCCTTCCTGCTCGGCCTGATGCTTGACCAGGCCCGAGCCCGGCACGACCAGCGCCTGCACCCCGGCCGCGACATGGCGGCCCCGGGCGATCGCCGCGGCGGCGCGCAAATCCTCGATGCGGCTGTTGGTGCAGGAGCCGATAAAGACGCGCTGCACCGGGATCTCGACCAGCGGCGTGTTCGGAATCAGCTGCATGTATTGCAGCGCCCGCTCCATCGCCGCCCGTTTCATCGGGTCCTCGACATTCGCGGGGTCGGGCACCCGGCCGGTGATCGGCAGGGTCTGTTCCGGATTGGTGCCCCAGGTGACGTGCGGGGCGATCGTCGAGGCGTCGAGCGCGGCCTTCTTGTCGTAATTCGCGCCGGAATCCGACGGCAGAGTGCGCCAATAGGCGAGCGCCTGCTCCCAGGCCGCGCCCTTCGGCGCGTAGGGCCGGCCCTTGACATAGGCAAAGGTGGTCTCGTCCGGCGCGATCAGACCGGCGCGGGCGCCGGCCTCTACCGTCATGTTGCACACCGTCATGCGGCCTTCCATCGACATCGCGCGGAACGTGCTGCCGGCGAATTCGATGATGTGGCCGGTGCCGCCGGCGGTGCCGATCTGGCCGATGATCGCGAGGATCACGTCCTTCGGGCTGACCCCGGCGCCGAGCCCGCCATTGACCTCGACCAGCATGTTTTTCGCGTGCGCCTGGCTCAGCGTCTGGGTCGCCAGCACATGCTCTACTTCCGAGGTGCCGATGCCGAAGGCGAGCGCGCCCATCGCGCCGTGCGTCGCGGTGTGGCTGTCGCCGCAGACGATCGTCATGCCGGGCTGGCTCAGCCCCTGCTCGGGGCCGATGATGTGGACGATGCCCTGGTCGATGCTGTCGATCGGGAAATACGGCACGCCGAACTCGCGCACGTTGCGTTCGAGCGTGTCGACCTGCAGCTTCGATTCCGGCTCGTCGATACCGGCGCCGCGATTGGTTGTCGGGATGTTGTGGTCGGCGACCGCCATCGTGGCGTCGGGCCGGCGCACCTTGCGGCCGGCGAGCTTCAAGCCCTCGAAGGCTTGCGGCGTCGTGACCTCGTGGATCAGGTGCAGATCGATATAGATCAGGTAGGTGCCCTCGCCTTGCGAGGCGATCACATGACTATCCCAAATCTTATCGAACAAGGTACGCGGTTGCGCCATGCGTGTGCTCCAATCAAAACTCATCGGGCCCTTGTTGGGGCCCAGCCTATGCTTCGGCCGGCGCCGCAGCGATGGCCCGCTCGCGACGAGTGTCTTCGCGGCCGCGCTCGGCGATCCGGGCCTTCTTGCCGCGCAGGCCGCGCAGATAATAGAGCTTTGCCCGGCGCACCGCGCCGCGGCGGACGACCTCGATCGCGGTAATGCGCGGCGAATGAAGCGGAAAGACGCGTTCCACCCCCTCGCCATAGGAAATCTTGCGCAGCGTGAAGTTCGAGTTGATCCCGGCATTGCGGCGGGCGATGCAGACACCCTCGAACGCCTGAATTCGCTCGCGCTCGCCCTCGACGACGCGCAGGCTGACCTTCACTGTGTCGCCGGGCTGAAACGGCGGCACCCCGCGAACGGCGGTTAGCTTGGTGACCTGCTCGGCTTCGATCTGCTGAACTAGATTCATCTCTCTACCTCTTGCCTCGCCGCCTCGGCCTGACCGGCCTCGCGGCGGCGCCACAAATCGGGACGGCGCTCCCGGGTCAAACGCTCCGCTTCCGCCCGACGCCACTTGCGGATTCGCTGGTGATCGCCCGATACCAGCACATCGGGAACCGCCCGCTCCTGCCACATCTGCGGCCTGGTGTAGTGCGGGTATTCGAGCAGCCCCTCGGCGAAACTTTCCTCCGCCAGTGTGTCCGTGCAACCGACGACGCCGGGCAACAGCCGAACGCAGGCGTCGATCAGCGCGATCGCCGCCGGCTCGCCGCCGGACAGAACGAAATCGCCGAGGCTGACCTCCTCGATCGACCGCGCCTCGATCAACCGCTCGTCGACGCCTTCGAAGCGCCCGCAGACCAACGTCGCGCCCGACCCGGCGGCGAGTGCCTGCACGCGTCCCTGATCGAGCGGCCGCCCGCGCGGCGACAGCAGCAGCAACGGTCCGGTCCCGCCGGCGCCGGCAATCGCCGCATCGAGCACGTCGGGCCGCATCACCATCCCCGGCCCGCCGCCAAACGGCGCATCGTCCACCGAACGATGTTTATCGCGCGCGAAGCCGCGGATGTCCACCGTTTCGAGCCGCCAGATCCCGGCTTGCAATGCCTTGCCCGCCAGCGAATAGGCCAGCGGCCCGGGCAGCATTTCCGGAAAGATCGTCAGCACCGTCGCGCGCCAGCTCATGACGAAGGCTCCGCTGCATCCTCAGCGGCGGCGCCCGCCCTAACGCTCCCCCCCTCGGCACCCACTTCTCCCTCCCCCGCCCCCTCCCTAACCCTCCCCCGGCTGCGGGGGAGGGAAGGGTGGGGGCTGAGCGGGGGAGGGTCAGACGGGGGGTTGGGGAGGGGGCGCCGGCGGCGCGGTGGGGCCTGCGGCGGCGGGTCGACGAGGCCGGGCGGAGGATCGACCACCAGCCGGCCGGCCGCGAGATCGACGACCGGCACGACAGCGCGGGTAAACGGCACGATGACCGACGGGCCCTGCGGCCGCTCGATCTCAAGCGTGTCGCCGGCGCCGAAATCATAGACCGCGCACACCTGCCCGAGCGGCGTACCATCGGCCAGCGTCGCGGCGAGGCCGATCAAATCGGCGTGGTAATATTCATCCTCGGCGGCGGGCGGCAGCGCCGCTCGCGGCAGATAGAGGCGCAGCCCGCGCAGCGCCTCGGCGCGGTCGCGATCGTCGATCCCCGACAGCTGCGCGATCACGACGCCCTTCGCGCTGCCGACGAGCCGCAACGCAAACTGCCGCTCGCCGCTCTCGTCTTCGAGCGGACCATAGCGCGCAACGTCGGCGGGCTCGGCGGTGAAGCTCTTGACCCGCACCGCGCCGCGCACGCCCTGCGCGCCGGTCACAACGCCAACGCAGACCCGCTTGTCCAACGCGCTCATCGCCCGTCCCAATTTCGCCGGCCCGATTACGCCGGCCCGATCGCGCTGCGCCCCGACCTAGCCGCGAGCCGCCGCGGCGGCGTCCTCGGCCGCTTTGGCGCGTTCCTGAGCCTTCGCTTTCGGGGTCGATTTGAACGGCGTTTCGCGGAATACGCGCTTCTCGACAAGACCGGCATTGCCAAGGAACTTGGCGACCCGATCGGTCGGTTGCGCGCCGACCCCGAGCCAATGCCTGATGCGTTCTTCCTTCAACGTCACCCGGTCGGCATGGTCGCGCTCCAGCATCGGGTTGTAGGTGCCGAGCTTCTCGATGAACCGCCCGTCGCGCGGGCTGCGCGCATCGGCGACGACGATCGAATAGAACGGCCGTTTCTTGGCGCCGCCGCGGGCGAGCCGGATCTTCAACGACATCGGTTACCTCTCAACAACAACTTTGTCGTCCCGGCGAAAGCCGGGACCCATTTCTCCACCGATCGAGGTGTGGACGGATGGATCCCGGCGTTCGCCGGGATGACAGTGGAAAAACACCAGATCCTACCGAAACCCGCTCGGCATCAGCGCCGACAGACCGTGCCGCATCAGCCCCTTCTGGCCGAGCTTTTTCATCTTCTTCATCATCCCGGCCATGTCCTGATACTGCTTCAAGAGCCGGTTGATTTCGGGGACCGTGGTGCCCGACCCGGTAGCGATGCGGCGCCGGCGCGAGCCGTTCAGCAGCTTCGGGTTGCGCCGCTCGGATTTGGTCATCGAGGCGATGATCGCCTCCTGACGCTTGATGATGGTCTCGTCGATATTGGCGCCGGCGAGCTGCTTCTTGATCTTGCCGACCCCGGGCAGCATGCCGAGCATGCCGGTCATGCCGCCCATCCGGCGGATCTGGCGCAGCTGCCCGGCCAGATCGTCGAGGTCGAATTCGCCTTTCTGCATCTTGGCGGCGAGTTTTTCGGCCTCCTCCTGGTCGGAGGTTTCGGCCGCCTTCTCGACCAGGCTGACAACGTCGCCCATGCCGAGAATGCGCCCGGCGACGCGCTCGGGGTGAAAGGCTTCGAGCGCGTCGACCTTCTCGCCGGTCCCGATCAGCACGATCGGTTTCCCAGTGACCGCGCGCATCGACAGCGCGGCGCCGCCGCGCGCGTCGCCGTCGACCCGGGTCAAGACGATCCCGGTGACGCCAGCGCGCTCGCCGAACGCCTTGGCGACATTGACCGCGTCCTGGCCGGTCATCGCGTCGACGACCAACAAGGTCTGGTGCGGGTTGGCCGCCTCGCGCACCGCGGCGACTTCGAGCATCAGCTCCTCGTTGACGTGCAGCCGGCCGGCGGTGTCGAGCAGCACCACGTCGTAGCCTTCGCTGCGCCCCGTTTGCAGGGCGCGCAGGGTGATCGCGACCGGGCGCTCGCCGGCAACGACCGGCAAGGTCGCGACGCCGATCTGGCGGCCGAGCTGGGCGAGCTGCTCCTGCGCGGCCGGGCGCTGCACGTCGAGGGACGCCATCAGCACTTTCTTGCGCTCGCGATTCTTCAGGCGCAGGGCGATCTTGGCGGCGGTCGTCGTCTTGCCCGAACCCTGCAACCCGACCAGCATGACCGCGACCGGCGCCGCCGCGTTGAGGTCGAGGCCACCGATGCCGTCCACAGCACGGCCGGAGGGCGCGGCCCCGCCGAGCACCTCGACGAGGTGGTCGTGCACGATCTTGACGACCATCTGGCCCGGCGTGACCGAACGCAGCACCTCCTGGCCGAGCGCTTTCTCGCGCACCGCGGCGACGAAATCGCGCACCACCGGCAGCGCGACATCGGCTTCGAGCAGCGCCACGCGGATCTCGCGCAAAGCGGCGGTGACATCGTCCTCGCCGAGCGCGCCCCGCCGGCGCAGGCGGTCGAACACGTCGTTGAGGCGGTCGCTGAGGGTGTCAAACATGGCTGGCGGACATTCCGGTCACCCGCAATGACGTGAGGGCCGGCGCGCGACACTCGCGGGCCAGCCGACTCCCCGAGATCGGGAGGAATTACGCGCCGACGCTACAGACGCACCCGCGGGGTGTCAATTGCGCGTCGCGCCGGCAATCCCAATCTAAGCCTGTCATCACGCTAACTGTCATCACGGGGACAGCCCGCAGCGTCGCGTCCCGGAATGACCACCGCTTTTTTTGTCCAGCAGGAGAATGCCCGTGTCGGAACTCGCGACCGTCGACGAGGCGCCCGGCAACACCGAACCAGCCGACGATCCGGCGACGCGGCCGCAAATCATGCTGCTGCCCGGCGCGCATCGCCGCGCCGAGGGCGGCCACCCGTGGATCTATTCGAACGAAATCGCGATGGACGCGGCGGCGAAGGCGCTGATGCCCGGAACGCTCGTCACCTTGCGCCGCGCCGACGCACGCGCGTTCGGGGTCGCGATGTTCAACCCGCACACCTTGATCGCCGCCCGCCTCCTCGATCGCGATGTCAGCCGGGCGATCGGCCAGCGTTTTTTCGCGCGCCGGATCGAGCGGGCGTTGCGGCTGCGCGAGCGGCTGTACGATGCACCCTATTACCGGCTCGTCCACGCCGAGGCGGACGGCCTGCCCGGTCTGGCGATCGACCGCTTCGGCGGGGTCATTGTGGTCGAGGCCAACACCGCCGGCATGGATCGTCTCGAACCGGCGCTGCTCGACGCGCTGCGCGCCCTGCTGTCACCACAAGCGATCGTGCTGCGCAATGACAGCGCGGCGCGAACCCTTGAAGGCTTGCCGATCGAGACCCGGGTCGCGCGCGGCGCCGTCGCCGGACCGGTAACGCTCGAGGAAAACGGCACGATGTTCGAGGCCGATGTGCTCGCCGGCCAGAAGACCGGCTGGTTCTTCGACCAGCGCGACAACCGCGCTTTTATTGCCGGCATCGCGGCCGGCGCGCGGGTGCTCGACCTTTATTGCTACAGCGGCGGGTTTGCCGTCGCCGCCGCGCATAAGGGCGCCCGCTCGGTGCTCGGCATCGACCGTTCCGCACCCGCTCTCGCGCTCGCGGCCAATGCGGCGCGGCGCAACGGGGTCGCCGAACGCTGCGAATTCCGCCGCGGCGACGTTTTCAGCGAGGCGGCGGCGCTCGGCGCTGCCGGCGAGCGCTTCGACATCGTGGTCGCCGACCCGCCGCCGTTCGCCCGCGCGAAGCGCGAGGTCGGGGCGGCGTTGCGCGGCTACCGCAAGCTTGCCCGGCTCGCGGCCCAGCTGACCGCGCCTTCCGGCTTTTTGTTCATGGCCTCGTGCTCGCACAATGTCGGCGCGGCGGAATTCACCGAGGCGGTCCGGCACGGCCTCGCCGATGCCGGACGCGGCGCCCGCATCCTGCGCAGCACCGGCGCCAGCCCCGATCACCCGGTGCACCCGTCATTGCCCGAGAGCGCCTATCTGAAAGCCCTGACCCTGACCCTCGATTAGGGACCTCACCGGCTTGTCGAGTGAAACTAGCCGAAGCGTGCGAGCAGGCGGACGAGGCGGCGGGTCCACGGGCCGAACAGGGTCGGCGTGTAGAAGCTGGCGGCGGCGCGTTTGCCGGCGTCGCCCCGGCTTGGGTACGGCATGATCAAATTCGCCATCGCGCCGATCTTGAGCCGCTGCGAGATCGCCAGCGCCCAGGGCAGGATCAGATCGCCCGCCCCCGCCCCGAGGATCGTCACGCCCAGAATGCGCCCGCGGCGGGACACGACGATTTTGACCTCGCCCGAATTGTCGCGCTCGGTATGGGCGCGGTCGTTGTCGGCGAAAGGCCAGCGCAGCACGCGAACCGGCCCTGTCTCGCGCGCCGCGGCCTCGCTGATCCCGACCTGGGCAAGCTCGGGATCGGTGTAGGTGACCCACGGCAGCGCCCGGTAATCGACCCGCGACGGCAATCGGAACAGCGTGTTGCGGATCACGATCCCGGCGTGATAGAGCGCGACATGGGTGAATTGCGGGCCGCCGGCCGCGTCGCCGATCGCATAGGCGCGACGGTTGGTCGTGCGCAGCCGCGAATTGACGACGATACCCGCCGAGTTGGCGTCGATCCCGGCGGCGGCGAGATCGAGGGCGGCGAGGGCAGGCCGCCGTCCGGCGGCTATCAGCAAATGCGATCCCTCGACCCGCTCGCCGGTGGCGAGGGTCACGGCGATGGCGGTCCCGACTTGCGCGGCGGCGGCAACCGCTACGCCGGTCTTCAATACGATGCCGTCCTCTACCAGCCGCGCCGCGAGCAGCGCGACCAGTTCCGGGTCGTCGCGCGGCAGAAGCGGCCCGGCATCGATGATCGTGACCGCGGCGCCGAGCCGGCGATGGGCCTGCGCCAACTCCACCCCGATCGGGCCGCCGCCGATCACCACCAGATGCTCGGGCAAGACGCGGTTGGCGAACACGGTCTCGTTGGTAAAGAACGGCACGCCGTCGACGCCCGGGATCGGTGGCGTGAACGGCGCCGAGCCTGACGCGATCACAAAGCGGCGCGGCCGGATCAGCATGTCGCCGGTGCTTACCCCCCTCCCTGACCCTCCCCCGCTTGCGGGGGAGGGAAGGGTGGGGGTGGCGCGCACCGTGCGCGGGTCAAGAAAGCGCGCCTCGGCCGCGATGACCCGCACGCCGAGCCGCTCGAAGCGCTCCGCCGAGTCGGTTGGAGCGAGCCGCGCGATGACCCGCTCGACGCTGTCGCCGACCGCGGCGAAATCGATTTGCGGCGGCGCGTAAACCAGGCCGAATTCGCCGCCGCGGCGCCAGGCATGCGCGAGCTTGGCCGCGGCCAGCAGCGATTTCGACGGCACGCAACCGTAATTGAGGCAATCGCCGCCCATCCGGCCGCGCTCGACAAGGACGACGCTTGCCCCCATCTGCACCGCGCCGGCCGCGACCGCGAGCCCGCCCGAACCGGCGCCGATCACGCACAAATCGGGGGTCAGCGCAGTCACGCCGGCTCCCGGCCGGTGGCTGCCCGCCAGCGCTTGTAAACGATCGGCAGCAGCGCCAGTACGGCCAGCCCGATCAGGGGCAGCAGCACGCTCGGTTGGAACAGGATCGCCAGATCGGGCGACCGGCCCTCCTCGACCAGCATCCCCAACCCGTTGCCGAGGCTCGCCAGAATCAAGGTCACCGGGATGATCCCGAAAAAGGTGCCGAGCACGAATATCGGCAGGCGCAGCCCGGCCGCTCCGGCCGCCAGATTCACCAGCCAGAACGGGAATAGCGGGATCAGCCGCAGCACTAAAAGGTAGAGGAGGCCGTTGTCGCGGAACCCGGTCTCGATCCGCCGCGCCCATACGCCGGCGCGCGCCGCGAGCCCAGCGAGCCCGGCGCGCGCCGCGAGAAATGCGATCACCGCCCCGAGCGTCGCGCCAGTTATGCAGTAGAGAGTGCCGAACCACGGCCCAAAGAGGAACCCGCCGGTCAGCGTCATCAGCGCTCCAGCCGGGACCGATACCGCAATCAGCCCGGCATAGGCGAGGATGAAGGCGAGCGGCGCCACGGGACCTGCTCGCGCCACCAAGCCGACCAGCCATTGGCGATTGTCGGCGAGCGCGTCGACGCTGACATAACGATGCCCGCCAAACGCAAAAAACAGCACCCCGGCGAGGACCAGAGCGCCCAGCGGGAGGAAGCGGCGGATGGCGGGAAAGGGACGCGGGCTGCTAGGCATCACATTACTCTAGGAAGCGATAGGCGTTACTCTGCAGCGATAGGTGTGCGCCCTACGTGACACCCTTTAAGGCCATCCCAGAGACGGCTCATAGGCGCTAAATTCATCGTCATTCCGGGGCGCGGACGCAGTCCGCGAGCCCGGAATCCATAAACACCGGCCTCTGGAATATGGATTCCGGGCCTGCCGCTTCGCGGCATCCCGGAATGACGACCGAGCGGAGTTCAATAAAGCTACCGCCGTCGCGTCTGCTATTCATCCTCGTGGCGGAACGGCGAATACTCGGCGAGCTGCTCGATCTTCTGTTCGACCATCTCGCGTTCGCGCGCGAGGAAGGCGGCGACGGCGCGGCGGAAGCCGGGGTCCGGGATCCAATGAGCGCTGTAGGTCGGCACCGGCAGATAGCCGCGCTGCAATTTGTGCGGCCCCTGCGCGCCGGCCTCGACCCGCTTCAGGCCCCGATTAATCGCGAACTCGATCGCCTGGTAATAGCAGCACTCGAAATGCAGAAAGCGGTACTCGCGGTGGGCGCCCCAGTTGCGGCCGTAGATCGTGTCGCGGCCCAATATATTGAATGCGCCGGCGATGTAGTCGGTGCCGTGCCGCGCCATGAACAGCACGATTTGGTCCGGCATCCGCTCGCCGATCATCGAGAAGAAGCGTCGGGTCAGATAGGACGAGCCCCATTTGCGGTCGGTAGTCCCGAGATACAGGCGATAGAACGCATCCCACACCCGCTCGGTCAGGTCGGACCCGGTCAGCATGTCGATCTCGATGCCGCCGGCCAGCGCCTCGCGCCGTTCCTTCTTGACCGCCTTGCGCTTCCTTGAGTTGAGCGCCGCCAGATAATCGTCGAAATCGCGATAGCCGTTGTTGATCCAGTGGAATTGCTGGCCGATCCGCCGCAGGAAGCCGGCCTCGGCAAAACTCGCGAAGTCGCGTTCTTCCGGAAAATTGACGTGCAGCGACGATAGCTTGCGCTGCCGCGCCAGCTCAACCATGCCGGCGACGAGGTGGCTCCTGGTTTCCTCGGCCGCGTCGGGCGCGACCAGCAGCCGGGGCCCCGGAACCGGGGTAAACGGCACGGCGCATAACAGCTTCGGGTAATAATGCCCGCCCGAGCGCTCATAGGCGTCGGCCCAGCCCCAATCGAACACGTATTCGCCGTAGGAATGGCTCTTCAGATACATCGGCACGGCGCCGACGAGCCGGCCGGCGGGGTCGGTGAAGGCGAGATGTTGCGGCGCCCAGCCGGAGCGCGCATTGGCCGAGCCGCTCTCCTCGAGCGCGTTGAGGAAGACATGCGACACCGTCGGGTTGCCATCCCCGGCGCAGCCATTCCAGGAATCGGCAGCGATCTCGCTTATCGCGCCGTGGATGCGAAGGGTGATCGGTTCGCCGCCCTCGTTCATCGCCGCCGCCCCGGTTCAGCTGATCTCGAAGACGGCTTCGACCTCGACCGCGACGCCGCCCGGCAGGGAATTGGTCCCAACCGCGGCGCGCGCATGGCGGCCGATATCACCAAAGATCTCGACCATCAGGTCGGAGGCGCCGTTGACGATTTGCGGCATGTCGGTGAATTCCGGCGTGCAGTTGACAAAGCCGCGCAGCTGCAGGCAGCGGCGCACCCGGTCGAGATCGCCGCGGCAGGCGACGCGCAGATGGGTCAGGATGTTGAGGGCGCACAGGCGCGCCGTGTCGCGCCCATCGGGGAGGCTGATCCCGGCGCCGAGCTTGCCGACATGGCGGCGCTCGCCGTTCCACTGGCAGATCTGGCCGGCGATGAAGACGAAATTGCCGGAGACCGTAAACGGCACGTAGTTCGCCATCGGCGCGGTCGGCTCGGGCAATGCGATGCCCAGCTCCTGGAGGCGCGCCTCGATCCGTCCGCTCATCGCCCGCTGCTCCCGATAAACCTGCTCGCCTGGAAGGATAGGCTGTCTGCCGGCGCTGTCCAGCGTGCCGCGAAACCGCCGCAATCGCTGCGTAGCACCGCGGCGATGGGCAAGCTGTGGTCCCTCTTTTTCTGCATGATGCTCCTCGCGGGAGCGGCGGGCGCCGCGACCCTGGGCGATGCCCGCATCGGCTTCAGCGCCGAGCGCACCCTCGTCATCGACGGGCGCATCTATAAAGGCAAGATCTGGACCATGCCGGGCAAGGAGCGTCACGAGCAGGCGATCCAGGGGTTCCGCCCGGTGTTCCTGTTGCGCTCCGACAGCCCGGTCGCCGAAGTGGTGTTGCCGCAGATCAAGACCATCGTGCAGTTCGCGATGCCGCCGGAACTGCGCCTCCTCGCCAGCCCCGACCTCAAGCGGCGCCCGGTCGGTCAGGACAAGATCAACGGCATCGCCACGACCAAATACGCGATCGACCAGATCGTGCAGGACGGCCATGCGAAGGGCACGTTGTGGCTCAGCCGCGACGGCATTCCGATGAAGCTCGCCGGTACGTTTACCGGGACCAAGGGCAAGGTCTCGACGATCGGCTGGGAGTTGAGCCAGGTCAGAATAGGGCCGCAGCCGGCGGCGCTGTTCGAGGCGCCGCAGGGGTTTTCCAAACTGCCGGCGGAGGCCGTCGTGCCGCTGCTCGGGATCAAGCTCAAAGCGCCCCCGGCGCCCTGACCGCAAGCGATGGATGACGGGGGCACTGTGTGGCGCCCCATCGCCCTGCTTTGCCCACGGGGCTCTGGCCCAATCGGCGGCGCTCGCTATTATCGCGGTCCCATTAGAGGTAAGGATGAGTTCCATGGCGAACGTACCCGGTGTCGTCCACGACCCCAGCCGCATCAAGGGCGGAGTGATCTCGCTGCAAAGCGGCGGCGACAAGATCGCGGCCTATCTCGCGCATCCCAACGAGCCCGGCAGCTATCCCGGCATCGTCGTGATCCAGGAGGCATTCGGCCTCGACGATCACATCTGCGACCTCGCCCGGCGGTTCGCCAATATCGGCTACAACGCGGTCGCGCCGGCGCTCTACTGGCGCCGCGGCGCTCCGAAGGACCCCTACAACATGGACGACGTGCGTCCGGTGATGTTCGGTCTACCCGACAGCGAGGCGGTGCAGGACCTGAACGCCGCGGCGGATTATTTGCGCGCGATGCCCGGCGCGACCGGGAAGGTCGGCGTGATCGGTTTCTGCTCGGGCGGCCGCCACACGCTCTTATTCGCGTGCAGCAGCAGCAAGGTCGACGCCGCGATCGATTGCTGGGGCGGTTTCATCCATCGCGCCAACCCCGACGCCGAGACCAACGCGGCCCGGCCGAAGGCGCCGCTCGACATGGTCGCTCAGCTCAATTGCCCGCTACTCGGCGTGTTCGGCGTCGAAGACCAGAACCCGCCCGTGGAGATGGAGGCCGAGCTGAAGAAACGCGCCCAGGCAGCCGGCAAGGACGTGACCACCAAAATCTTTCAAGACGCCGGTCACGCCTTCCTCGCCGACTACCGGCCGAGCTATCGCGAAGCTCCCGCCTTCCAGCTGTGGGGCGATATCCAGGTGTTTTTCGGCAAACACCTGAAGGCCTGACCGGACGACCCCTCCCTCCCCGATTTGAGGAAGGGGGGAGGGGCGGCGGCGGCGGGGCGGGCGAATGGCCTATTTCCTTCAGCAGCTGATCAACGGCCTGACGTTGGGGTCGATCTATGGGCTGATCGCGATCGGCTACACGATGGTGTACGGCATCATCGGCATGATCAATTTCGCGCATGGCGAAATCTACATGATCGGCGCCTTTGTGTCGGTCACCGCGTTTGTGCTGCTTGGGCTGATCGGGGTCAGCCCGGTGCCGCTGGCGCTCGCGATCGTGCTGCTGACGGCGATGCTGTTCACCGCGCTCTACGGCTGGGCGGTCGAGCGCATCGCCTATCGGCCGTTGCGCGGGTCGTCCCGGCTGGCGCCGCTGATCTCGGCGATCGGCATGTCGATCTTCCTGCAGAATTACGCGCAAATCACCCAGGGCGCGCGGCTGAAGCCGATGCCGCCCCTCGTCGAGGGCGGGTTCACGGTCTTTGAGAGCGGCGGGTTCGCGGTCCGGCTGAGCGTGCTGCAGCTGTTGATCATGGTATTGACCCTGGTGCTGATGGCGGGCTTTACGACCGTGATCGCGAGGTCGCGGCTGGGCCGCGCGCAGCGCGCGTGCGAACAGGATATCGTGATGGCGTCGCTGCTCGGGATCGACGTCGACCGGGTTATCTCGGCGACCTTCGTGATGGGTGCGGCGTTGGCCGCGGTCGCCGGCGTGATGGTGACCCTCTATTACGGCGTCGTCGATTTCTTCATCGGCTTTCTCGCCGGGGTCAAGGCCTTCACCGCGGCCGTGTTGGGCGGCATCGGGTCGTTGCCGGGCGCCATGCTCGGGGGCCTCCTGATCGGGCTGATCGAGGCGTTCTGGTCGGGGTATTTCTCGGTCGAATACAAGGATTTATCGGTCTTCGCGATCCTGATCCTGGTGCTGGTGTTCCGGCCGAGCGGCCTGCTCGGTCGGCCCGAGGTGGAAAAGGTGTGATGGCCGTTCCGCCCGCCGGCCCGTGGTCCGGCCTCGTCCGGGACGCGCTCGTCGCCGCGCTGGTCGCGGGGTTGCTCGCGCTGCCGTTTGTCGGGCTGGAGACTTACGACATCGGCGGCGGGGCGCTCGGCATCCGCACCCATTTCGACCGCGTCGCCATCGCCATCGCCGCGGTCTTCGCCGGCCGCTTCCTGTATCGCCTGCTGCGGCAGCTTTATCGGGAACGGCCACCGAGCGCCGCGCCGCCATTGGCGCGGATAGCCGCCTGGGGCAACCGCCGCGCCGCGGCGATCACGCTGGTCGGGCTCGGTTTCGCGCTCGCGTTGCCGTTTCTGCCGATGTCCTCGCGCTATCTGATCGATCTCGGCACGACGGTGCTGATCTATGTAATGCTCGGCTGGGGGCTCAACATCGTGGTCGGTCTCGCCGGCCTCCTCGACCTCGGCTATGTCGCGTTCTATGCGGTCGGCGCCTACACCTTCGCATTGCTGGCGCATAATCTCGGTTTCACGTTCTGGGAGGCTTTGCCCCTTACCGGACTGGTCGCGGCCAGTTTCGGTATCATCCTTGGCTTTCCGGTATTGCGGCTGCGCGGCGACTATCTGGCGATCGTCACGCTGGGCTTTGGCGAGATCATCCGGATCGTGCTGTTGAACTGGTCGGCGATGACCGGCGGCCCGAACGGCATCTCGGAGATCCCGCGGCCGACCTTTTTCAGCCTGCCGTTCGCGCGCAACGCACCGGAGGGCACGACGAGTTTCGCGCAGTTTTTCGGCCTCGACTTCTCGCCCGACCACCGGGTCATTTTTCTCTATTACGTGATCCTGGCGCTGGCGCTGGTCACCAACTGGTTCACCTTGCGGATTCGCCGGCTGCCGGTCGGGCGGGCGTGGGAAGCGTTGCGCGAAGACGAGATCGCCTGCCGCGCGCTCGGCATCAACCCGACCAACGTCAAGCTCTCCGCCTTTGCGATCGGCGCGATGTTCGGCGGCTTCGCCGGCGCTTTCTTCGCGACAAGGCAAGGGTTCATCAGCCCCGAGAGCTTTACCTTCATGGAATCGGCGACGATCCTGGCGATCGTCGTGCTCGGCGGGATGGGCAGCCAGATGGGGGTCGTGCTGGCGGCGATCCTGCTGGTGACGGCGCCGGAGTTCGGGCGCGCCTTCGCCGAGTTCCGTATGCTGGTGTTCGGCGCCGCGATGGTCGCGATCATGGTGTGGCGACCGGGCGGCCTCCTGGCGCGGCGGGAACCGTCGCTGCATCTCGAACCGCGGCCGACAGCCGCCCAATCCCGGTGAGCGGGGAGCGCGTTCCGCTCCTAAAAATCGAGCATCTGACGATGCGCTTCGACGGCCTCGTTGCGGTCGACGATCTGTCGTTCACGGCCTATCGGCGCGAGATCACCGCGATCATCGGCCCCAACGGCGCCGGCAAGACGACGGTGTTCAACTGCCTGACCGGGTTTTACAAGCCGAGCGCCGGGCGGCTCGCGATGCTTGCCGGCGACGAGACCTTGCTGCTCGAACGGATGGAAGGGTTCCGCATCGCCAGCGATGCCGGGATGGCGCGCACCTTTCAGAATGTCCGCCTGTTCGCCGGGATGACCGTGCTCGAAAACCTGATCGTCGCCCAGCATAACGCGTTGATGGCGGCGAGCCTGTTTTCGATCGCCGGATTGCTCGGGCTGCCGCGCTACCGCGCCGCCGAGCGCGCCGCGATTGAGCGCGCCCGCCATTGGCTCGACCGGCTTGGGCTGATTGCGCGGGCCGATTGGGTCGCCGGCGCCCTGCCCTATGGCGACCAGCGCCGGCTCGAAATCGCGCGCGCTTTGTGCACCGGGCCGCGTCTCCTCTGTCTCGACGAGCCGGCCGCCGGGCTCAACCCGCGCGAATCGGCCGAACTCAACACATTGCTGCTCGGGATCCGCGACGACGAGGGGATCGGCATCCTGTTGATCGAGCACGATATGAGCGTCGTGATGGGCATTTCCGACCAAATCGTCGTGCTCGATCACGGCCGCAAGATCGCCGACGGCACGGCCGCCGAAATCCGCGCCGATCCAAAAGTCATCAAGGCCTATCTCGGCGAAGAGGAAGAGGCGCCGCTGCCGGCCGAGACAGAAGCGCATATCGGCTTCTCTCGCACGGGCAACACGTGCTGAGCGTCAGCGGCGTCCATGCCTTCTACGGCAATATCGAAGCGCTGAAGGGCGTCGATCTCGAAATCGGCGCCGGTGAGATCGTCGCGCTGATCGGGGCGAACGGCGCCGGTAAATCGACGCTTCTGATGACGATATGCGGGCGGCCGCAGGCGGCGCGCGGGCATATCCTGTTCGAAGGAGCGGACATCACCCGCCTGCCGACCTTCGAGATCGTCCGCCTCGGCATCGCGCACGCCCCCGAGGGCAGGCGAGTTTTTCCGCGCATGAGCGTGCTCGAAAACCTGCAGATCGGCGCGACATCGGCCGACAAGGCGCGGTTCGACGATGATTGCCGGCAGGTCTTCGCGCTGTTCCCGATCCTCGAACAGCGCCGGCGCCAGCGCGGCGGCACGCTCTCGGGCGGCGAGCAGCAGATGCTGGCGATCGCGCGCGCGCTGATGAGCCGGCCGCGCCTCCTACTGCTCGACGAACCATCGCTCGGGCTGGCGCCGCTGATCGTCAAGCAGATCTTCGACGCGATCCGCGAAATCAACCGGGCCCAGCGGACAACGGTGTTCCTGGTCGAGCAGAATGCGCACCACGCGCTGCGGCTGGCGCATCGCGCCTATGTGATGCAGACCGGGCGGATTATCCTCTCGGGCAGCGGTGCCGAACTGTTGGCCAACCCGGATGTGCGCGCCGCCTATCTCGAAGGCGGCCGGGGTTGAGCGACATTCTCGGCGGAGCCAAGTGAAACGAGCCGCATTCTCGCCGAACGGCGGAGCGTGTTAGAATTTTCCGATCGATATCCGGCCAAATCCGGCCGACACGGGAGGATCGAATGGCACGCTGGCTTCGACCATTTGCAATGGTGGCGGCGCTCGCACTCGCCGGCGGCGCTGCGCAGGCGCAGGACACAAGGATCGCAATCGTCGGTCCGATCACCGGCTCGAACGCGGCGATCGGCGAGCAGATGAAGCGCGGTGCGGTGATGGCCGTTGAGGACATCAATGCCAAGGGCGGCGTCCTGGGCAAGAAGCTCGCGCTCGAAATCGCGGACGACGCTTGCGATCCGAAGCAGGCGGTCGCGGCGGCCAACGACGTCGTCCGCAAGAAGGTCGTCTTCGTCGCGGGCCATTATTGCTCGTCATCGTCGATCCCGGCGTCGGCGGTCTACAACGAGGCGGGTATCCTGCAGATGACCCCGGCCTCGACCAACCCGGCGCTGACCGATGACGCCGCCAAGAAGGGCTGGAACAACGTGTTCCGGGTATGCGGTCGCGACGACGCGCAAGGCGCGGTCGCCGGCAAACACCTCGCCGACCACTACAAGGGCAAGAAGATCGCGATCATCCACGACAAGACGGCCTACGGCAAAGGCCTTGCCGACGAGACCAAGAAGGCCGCCAACAAGCTCGGCGCGACCGAAGCGATGTACGAGGCGATCAACCAGGGAGACAAGGATTTCTCCGCCCTGGTCAGCAAGATGAAGCAGGCCAATATCGACGTGATCTATTTCGGAGGCTACCAGACCGAAGCCGGGCTGATCGTGCGTCAGTCGCGCGACCAGGGGCTGAAGGCGACGCTGATCGGCGGCGACGCGCTGGTCACCGAGGAGTTCTGGAAGATTACCGGTCCCGCCGGAGAGGGGACCCTGATGACCTTCGCCCCCGATCCGCGCAAGGTCCCGGCCGCCAAGGCGGTCGTCGACAAGTTCACGGCCCAGGGCTACAACCCGGAAGGGTACACGCTCTATACCTATGCCGCGATCCAGGCCTTCGCCGCCGCGGCCGAAAAGAACAAATCGTTAAAGCTGGACGATCTGTCGACGGCGCTGCACGCGATGACCATCCCGACCGTCATTGGACCGCTGAGCTGGGACAAAAAGGGCGACATCACCGACCCGAACTACGTCTTCTACATCTGGAAGGCCGGTAAATACGCCGAGATGTAATACTCAAGTCCAATCCCTAAATTGTCATCCCGGCGAAGGCCGGGACCCATCGATCCGCCTCCCGAATGGTTGAAAAATGGGTCCCGGCCTTCGCCGGGATGACAATTCCGTTGAGGAAATTTGCTCGGGAACGCAGAGGGCTTCCGCTCAGCGGCACGACGACGCACTGCGCCGGCCCCCAAAGGTCGCTAGATCGGGGGCGGCTTCATCGCGACGTCGAGCATGACGCTGGGCAGGATCT
>CAMATN010000034.1 GCA_945861155.1 Rhizobium sp. Q54 | reverse complement strand
TCAGCTTTTCCAGCAGGGCGGCGGACGAATCCCAGGTGATCCGGCGCAATTCCAGAAAGCCGATATCGAACCAGTTGGCGAGCAGATCGCGCAAATCGTCGGCAAGGCCGCGTAGAGCCGGATCGCCGCCGGCAAACCCGATCAGCTCGGCGCGTCGATCGACCAGGAACTTGACCCCCTCCGGCAGCGCGTTGAACTGGCGCAGCAACGTGACGCGCGGCGGCGTCAACGCCGCGCGCAATGCGCGGGCGGCGGCGTTGCGCGCGGCGGGGTCGCCCGACGCGGCTGTTTCGGCCGCTGCCGTCAGCGCCGCGCAATGCAGGCTGACCGCCTCGTGATCGGTATCGAATTCCTCTGCGAGGAGACGCAGAAAGCGCTCGCGCCCGGCGGCGTTGAGGGCGAGATAGCTGCGCCCCAATTCGGCCGCGCGCGCCCGCGCGGTCACCTCGCCGCCCCGCCCGTCGAGACAGTTCAACATCTGCTCGCGCATCCAGGTCAGGTCGTCGTCCGGCAGATCGGGGCGCGGCGCGCCGGAGAGGGCGCCGCGCGTCGAGAGGGCGATCTCCCGCCAGGCGCTGCGCAGATTGGCCAGGGTGCGGTCGAAGACGCCGTCGAGAAAGCCGGACGGGGCGCGATCGCTCATGGTTGCCCGCGAGTGGCTGTTGCAGAGATGGACAGACTATGCCGGGGCCGGCCGCAACGCACGGGTCTTCAGCGCTGCCAACGCGCACGGCAGCGCCGTGACCAGATCCTCGGCGACGAGACCGGGTCCGTGCCGGCCTGCGGCGTCGGCGTGCAGCCACACCGCCGCGGCTGCGGCCTCGAAAGCGGGCATGCCTTGCGCCAGCAGCCCCAACACGATGCCGGCGAGAACATCGCCCGACCCCGCGGTCGCCAGCTCGGGCGGCGCTCCCTCGTTGATCGCGGCGCGGCCGTCGGGTGCGGCGATGACGGTGTCGCTGCCCTTGAGCAGCACCACCGCCCCGCTCGCCCGCGCGGCGCGACGGGCGCGTTCGAGCTTGTCGGCGGTGGGATCGATGCCAGGGAACGCCGTTGGGTCCTCCCTTGGGCGGCGGGGGGCGAACAGCCGCGCGAATTCGCCCTGATGCGGCGTCAACACCGGCACGGGGACATCGGGCGCCCGGATCGCCGCAAAAAGCACCGTTGGGTCGTCCGCGAACACGCTCAGCGCATCGGCGTCAAGCACCGCCCGCTTGCGCGCCGCGAGGATCGCCAGCGTTTTCTCCCGGGTCGCGGGTGAGATTCCGGCGCCGGGCCCGATCAGCGCCGCATTGCGCCGCGCATCGGCCAACAAGGCGCGGAACGCCGCGATCCCGCCGTCCGACCCCTCTGGCGGGCCGGGAACCGGCTGGACGATGATACCGGTCAACGCCGCCGCATAGATCGCGAACGCGCTCGTCGGGGCCGCCACCGTGACGAGCCCGGCGCCGACCCGCGCCGCGGCGCAGGCCGCCAGCCGCCCGGCGCCGGTCATCACCGCGCCGCCGACGACCAGCGCATGGCCGCGGGTATATTTGTGGCTGTCGCGGCCGGGCCACGGAAACGCGGCCTGCCACCACTCCGGATGATTGACCGCTACATCCGGCGCGACCCGGTCAAGGACCGAATCCGGGATGCCGATCGGGGCGACCAGCGTCGCGCCGCACAGCGCGCTGCCGGGCAGCAGCAGATGACCCGGTTTCTTGCGGAAAAACGTCACGGTCAGCGCCGCGCGCGGCGCGATGCCGCGGACCTCGCCGGTGGCGCCGTCGACGCCGCTCGGCACATCCACCGCGACCACCGGCAAACCCCGGGCATCGAGCGCGGCGATCGCGTCGCGCGCGATCCCGGCGAGCGGACGCGCCAGCCCCGCCCCGAACAGCGCGTCGACAACCAAGGCCGCACCGTCGAGGCTCGCCACCCCGAGCGGCTCGACAGGACCATGCCACCGCGCCGCCGCGGCGGCGGCATCGCCGGCGAGCGCCCCTCGTTCGCCAAACAGCGCCACCCGCACCGGCCAGCCGCGCTCGGCCAGGATCCGCGCCGCGACAAACCCGTCGCCGCCGTTGTTGCCGGGCCCGCACAGTACGACGGCCGGCCGCCGCGACCAGCGCCGCGTCAGAGCGTCGGCGACCGCCCGACCGGCATTCTCCATCAACAGCGCGCCGGGGACCCCGCCGGCAATCGTCAGCCGATCGGCCTCGCCCATCTCGCGCGGAGACAGCAGCGCGTGCCGCCGCCACGAATCGCTCAGACGGGTATCGGTCGGATCGGTCATCCGACCTCCCGAAATGGACAGGGCGCGAAGCGGACCCTAGGATACGACAAGGCGCGAGCGCGAGGGAGCAAGACATGAACGGGCTGTCGCAGATCGTCGAGCAGGGCGAGGCCGAACGCCTCGCGACCGGGTTCGTTTTCACCGAAGGGCCGCTCTACCATCCCGACGGGTTCTATTATTACGTCGACGTGCGGGCGAGCCGGTTCTATCGGATCAAACCGGGCGGTGCGGCGGAGCTGTTGCGCGAGAACACCGGCGAGGGCAACGGTACGACATTCGACATCGAAGGGCGTCTCGTGCTGTGCGAGGGCGGCAACCGGCGGCTGACGCGCTGGCCGGCGGATGGAAAATTCGGCTCGTCCGAGGTGGTCGTGGACCGCTTCGAGGGGAAGCGCCTCAGCCGGCCCAACGATCTGGTCTGCAAATCGGACGGCAGCATCTATTTCACCAATCCGGGGTCGCGAATCCCGCTCCCCGAGCGCGAGCTCGACCCGTCCGCGGTCTACCGGGTCAAGCCCGATGGGTCGGTCAGCCATGTCGCCGATTTCGAGTATCCGAACGGGCTCGCCTTCTCGCCCGACGAGCGCGTGCTTTACGTCGCCAATACCAGGCAGGCAATGTACATTCATGCGATCGAACTCGACAGTGACGGCAACATGCTGCGCCGCCGCATCTTCGCCGATATGTCCTCGGACGAGAAAGAGGGCGTGCCCGACGGGATGAAGGTCGATGTCGAGGGCCGGGTCTATTGCACCGGGCCGGGCGGCACCTGGGTGTTCGCCCCCGGCGGCGAGAAGCTCGGGGTGATAAGGACGCCGGAGGTGCCGGCCAATCTGTGCTTCGGCGGCCCCGACATGAAGACGCTGTTCTTCACCGCCCGCACCTCGATCTATTCGCTGCGCGTCACGGTGCCGGGCCTGCCGGGTCATTGGTACCGCCGCAACGGGGGTTAAGGTTCACCACGGAGACACGAAGAGTAGGAGACCCCGTCCCCTCTATTGTCATGC
The DNA here is from genome assembly GCA_945861155.1 of Rhizobium sp. Q54. Taxonomy (GTDB): domain Bacteria; phylum Pseudomonadota; class Alphaproteobacteria; order ATCC43930; family CGMCC-115725; genus DATARH01. Next base: position 37,653 of record CAMATN010000034.1, on the reverse strand, counting down.
CGGCGAAAGCCGGTATCCATGGTCGACATAGATCCCGGCTTTCGCCGGGATGACACAATTGGGCGGTTGTCTTCGTGCTCTTCGTGTCTTCGTGGTGAAATTCCACTATGCGCCGCGCTGCCTTCGGGCGGCGAGCTTGACTGCGGCGACGATCTCGGGATAGGCGCCGCAGCGGCATAGATTGCCCGAGAGATAATGGCGGATGTCGTCGTCGCTCGGGTCGGGGATCTCGTCGAGCAGTTGTTTTGTCATCAGCACAAAGCCCGGGGTGCAGAAGCCGCACTGGAAGGCGCCTGTTTCGATGAAGGCTTCCTGCACCGGATCGAGATCGCCGTCCGCCGCGAGATGCTCGACGGTCGTCACGCCGGCTCCGTCGACAAACGCGGCGAGGTAAAGACAGGACGACACCGCGCGGCCGTCGACCAGCACCGTGCAGCAACCGCACAGCCCCTGGCCGCAGCTTTCGCGCGCGCCAAACAGATCGAAGCGCTCGCGCAGCAGCTCGACGAGGCTCTGATGCGGCATCACCGTCGCCGCGACGGCGGCGCCGTTCAGGGTGAAGTGGATCGTGCGCGGTGCGGTCATCTTTCCTCGTCATTGCGAGCGAAGCGAAGCAATCTCGTCCCGCTCGCGCTCGTCCGGTCGAGATTGCGTCGTCGCTGCGCTCCTCGCAATGACATCACAGGTCTTCCAGCTGGTCGCCGGCGGCGCGGCGCAGGGCGCGGTAGACCGCCTCGGCGGTGATCGGCAATTCGCTGATCCGCACCCCGACCGCGTCTTCGATGGCATTGGCGATCGCCGGCGACACCGCGAACGTGCCGGTTTCGCCGACTCCCTTGGCACCGTAGGGGCCGCTCTGTTGCGCCGAATCGACCGTTTCGGCCTCGATCCGGTCAGGCATGTCGCGGATGCCGGGGATCTTGTATTCGGCCAGAGACGGGTTGCGCAGCTGGCCGTCGGTAAACTGCATCTCCTCGAAGAGGGTGAAGCCGAGCTGCATGATCGCCGCGCCGGTCAGCTGGGTTTCGACGATCCCAGGGTTGATTGGGGTGCCGGCATCGGCGACGTTGACGAGGCGCAGCACGCGGACCCGGCCGGTCTCGGTGTCGATTTCAACTTCGGCGCCGGCGCCGCCGACCATCCAGAACGGCGTGGCGTTCGGGGTCAGGCCCGTGGCGGAGTCGGGCGGCGCGTAAGCCGGGATATAGCTGCCGGCGCCGACGATCGTGCCGGCCTGCATCCCGTATTTGCGGCGGAACTGCTCGGAGATCGGCAAATTGGCGCCCGGCGGCACCCCGGTCTCGGCGGCGAGCGCGGCGAGCTTGTCGCGCGCGTCTTGCGCCGCGAGCCGCACCGCGTTGCCCATATGGAACAGCGAGCGCGAGCCCAGCGTGCCCATGTCGTAGGGCGTGACATCGGTGTCGGGGGCGACGACCCGCACCGCCTCGGCCTCGATGCCGAGTGCTTCGGCGGCGATCTGCGCCATCGCGGTGGTCGAGCCCTGACCCATATCGACCGTGCCGCAATACAGGATGCAGCTGCCGTCGGCGGCGATCGCGACGGTCGCGACCGAGGTCGTCGGCGAGATGCTGGCCTTGAAGCCGATCGCGAGGCCGCGGCCGCGTTTCAGGGTGCCGGCGCCACGATCGAAGGGTTGGTCCCAGGCGAGCCGCGCGGCGAGCCGATCGAGCACCGCCGATATCGCGGCGTCGCGCATGACCGTGCCGGTGGCCTGCGGCGCGCCGTCGCGCAGCAGGTTGCGGCGGCGGAACTCAACCGGGTCTCGCCCAAGCGCGCGAGCGATCAAATCGGTGTGGCTCTCATAGGCCCAGACCAGCTGCGGCACGCCAAAGCCGCGCAACGCGCCGGCTGGCGGGCGGTTGGTGTAGATCTCATACGAATCGATCGCGACATTGGGAATGTCGTAGGGTCCGGTCGCGGTGAACCCCGATTTCTGCGCGACCCGCGGGCCGATATCGGCATAGGCGCCGCCATTGTAGAACACTTGGCATTGCCGGGCGGTGATATGGCCGTGCCCGTCGACCGCGCTCTTGATGCGGAAGGTGCTGGCGTGCTTCGAGATCGTGAAGAACTGCTCCTCCATCGTCAGCGCCAGCTTGACCGGACGGCGGGCGAGCAATGACAGCGCCACCGCCAGCGCTTCGAGCTTGACGTAGACCTTTGCACCAAACCCGCCGCCGAGGAACGCGGTCTTGACCCGCACCCGGTTCTCGGGCCAGCCCAGCAGCCGTGCGATCTCGATCCGCACAAAGGAGGGGGTCTGCGTCGCGCTGTGGATCGTGACGCCGCCGTCAGCGGCATCGGCCAGCGAGACATGCGGCTCCAACGGCGTGTGCATGACCTGCTGGGTGCGGAAGCTGTGCTCGAAGATGTGCTCGGCCGCGGCGAAGGCGCGCTCGGTGTCGCCACGGCGCAGGTGGAAATCGAGCGCGACATTGGTGCCGCTGCGGCCGGCGAGGTGCTTCAGATCGGGGAAGGTGCCGGCCGGCTTCAGGATGTCATGGACGATCGCCGCCGAATTCATCGCCTCGATTTCGTCGAAGACGGCGGGCAGGGGCGCGTACTCGACCACGATTGCCTGCGCGGCTTCCTCGGCGATGTGCGGGTCGGTGGCGAGCACCACCGCGACCGGCTCGCCGACATGGCGCACCTTGCCCTCGGCGAGGATCGGCTGGTCGTGGAACGCCGGGCCGTAATAGGGCTCGGCGATCACGGTGCGGATATCTTCCGCCGTGACGATGCGGTGGACGCCGGGTATCGCCGCCGCCGCGCTGGCGTCGATGCGGAGGATGCGGCCATGCGGCACGGTGCTGCGGCAGATCTTGCCGTAGAGCATCCCGGGCAGGCGCAGATTGTGGATGTATTCGGCGGCGCCGGTGACCTTGGCGCGCGCTTCGACGCGCGGCAATGAGCGCCCGATCTGGCCGGAGGAAACGCGCGTCGCGTCGCTCATCGCTCGGCTCCCGCAATCGTCTGTCGCAGGGCGCGCCCGAGATGGACCGCGACCAGCACGCGCTTATATGAGGCCGATCCATGGTGGTCGGCGACGACCGGCGCCTCGGCAGCCGCCGCGCGGCCGGCCTCTTGGAGCAGGGCATCGTCGATGGCGCGACCGGCCAGCAGCGCCTCGGTCCCGGGCAGACGCATCGCGGTCTCGGTCGCGGCGCCGATCGCGATCCGGGCGTCGCGCGCGATGCCGGCCTCGACCCGAACCGAGACGGCCAGGCCGAGCGCCGGCCAGTCATCGGCCGAGCGCGCCGTGACCTTGGCATAGGCCGTCCGCCATCCCGTCTGCGGCGGCACGATCACGGCGGTGATCAGCTCGTTATTGGCGATCACGGTTTCGAGATATCCGGTCAACAGATCCTCGACCCGCACAATGCGTTCTCCGCCCGGACCGGCGAGCCGGACGCTGGCGCCGAGCGCGATCAATACCGGCGGCAAATCCATGTGCGGGTCGCCCTGCGCGAGGTTGCCGCCGATCGTCGCGACGTTGCGGACCCGCACGTTGGAATGGGTCAGCAGCGTCTCGGCGATGACTGGCGCCGCCGCGCGGACCACCGCCGAGCGCCGCAGGTCGCTGAGCCGCACCATCGCGCCGATCTCGATCCCGCCATCGGGCGCGCTGCGGACGCCGTCGAGCGCCGGGGCGAGTTTGCGCAGGCTGACGAGGCGGCGCGGCCGGTAGAGCCCCGATTTCATCATCAGCATCAGCGCCGTCCCGCCGGCGATCGCCCGCACCGAGCTATCCTCGGGATCGAGCAACGCCAGCGCCGCACCGAGCAAGACCGGCTCCTCCAGCTCGAACGGGGTCATGTCAACGCTCCCAAAGCGCGGTGTCATCCCGGCGAAGGCCGGGATCCATTTCACCGCAGAAATGCCCTCGCCGGAAAGGCCCCAAAGTTTGGAAACTGTGGCACGATGGATCCCGGCCTCCGCCGGGATGACATTCAGGGGAATTTGAGGAAGGGGGCATGTGCTCGTGAAGCTCGCGATACCGGACCTGATCTCGAACTCGTATTTCCCGGCGCTGGCGGCGGCCGAGCTCGGCTTTTTCGAGCGCGAGGGGCTCGATGTGTCCGCCGAGCTGATCTTTCCGGTCGACCGCGCCTACGCGGCGTTGCGCGACGGCGCCGTTGATTTCGTCGGCGGCGCGGCGCATGGCGCGCTCGCGGCGTTTCCGGCATGGCGCGGCGTCAAGCTGCTCGGCGCCCTCTCGCAAGGCATGTATTGGTTTCTGGTGATGCGCGCCGAATTCGGCATCGCGCGCGGCGACCTCGCCGGGCTCAAGGGCCGACGCATCGGCGCCGCGCCCTGGGTCGAGATGGGGCTGCGCGCGCTGCTCGCCGCCGCCGGACTCGACCCCCAGCGCGACGACATCCGCATCGGCCCGGTGCCGGGAGCCACCGGAACCACCGTCAATTTCGGCCTGACCGCGGCCGAGGCGCTGGCGGCGGGGACGATCGACGGGTTCTGGGCCAACGGCATGGCGACCGAATTGGCCGTCACATCGGGGGTCGGCTCGATCGTGCTCGATGTCCGTCGCGGCGACGGGCCGCCCGGGTGCTTTGATTTTACGATGCCGGTGCTGGCGACGACCGACCGGCTGATCGAGCGTTCGCCGGAAACCGCCGCCGCCGCGGTCCGCGCCCTGGTCGCGACGCAACGGGCGCTGAAAGACGACACCGCGCGCGCTACGGACGTCGGCCACCGGCGCTTTCCGCCGCGCGAGGCCGGGCTGATCGCCGGGATCGTCAAGCGCGACCTGCCCTATTACGACGCCGCGATCAGCCAACACTCGGTCGAAGCGATCAACCGCTTCGCCCGCGATATCGGCGTGCTCGATGGCGAGGTCGCCTATGCCGACATCGTCGCCAGCCAATTCAGCGATCTCTGGCGCTCCGGCGCGTAATCGACAGGGGGGAGACATGCGAACCGGCGCCGATTACCGCGACAGTCTGCGTGACGGGAGACGGGTTTTCGTGCTCGGCGAGGGTCTCGTCGAGGATGTGACGACCCACCAGGCGACAAGCGCGATGGTCGAGGAATATGTCGCCTGGTACGACCGTCATTTCGATCCCGCTTGGCAGGACACCCTGATCGCGCCGCCCGCCGCCGACCGCACCGCCACCGCCTGGGCCTATGTGCTGCCCAAGACCTCCGACGATCTGGTCGGCATGGGACGGTCGTTCGCCCGGACGATCTTTCTCAGCGCCGGCAACATCACCCATACCCCGGCCTATGGAAATTTGATCGCGATGGGCGTCCTGACCGCGGTGCAGGAGCGCAACGTGTCGCCGAAGCAGATCGCCGATGCGAGCGCGTATCGCGAGCTGATCGCCGATACCGGGCGGTTCCTGACCTTCTGCGGCGGCGCCGCCCCAATCGGTTTCCGGATGCGCGAAGACCCGCGCGAGCGGACGGCGCTCAAGCTCGTGCGCGAGACCGATGCCGGAGTGATCATCAGCGGCAAGCTCGGCATGCATACGAGCCCGGCCTTCGCCGAGGACGTTTATGTCGGCGCGCTGAACGGCATCCGGATCGGCGACCACCACGCCAGCTTTATCGTGCCGGTCGCGGCGCCAGGGGTCACGACGATCTGCCGCAAGGTCGCGGCGCGCGCCGACAGCGCCTTCACGGCGCCGTTGACCCATCGCTTCGACGAACTCGACGGCCAGATGTGGCTCGAAAACGTGATGATCCCGTGGGAGCGGGTGTTTCTGGTCGAACCCTCGCCCGAGCCGATCGCCACCTGGCTGCTGTGGCATCATTTGTACGGCTGGCTGGCCAAGGCCGAGTTCACGCTGGGCCTCGGGTTGGCCCTGGCCGATTCGATGGGCCTCAAGGAACACGAGCCGACGGTCGAGTACCTCGTCGACCTGGTCGTTGAGGTGCAGACCGTGCGCAGCTGCCTGATCGCCGCCGAGCGCGATCCGGCCTTTACGGTGGCCGGCAACTGCCACGCCAATTACCAGCATTTGATGCCCGGCGGCCTCGCGATCTTGAAGGCGCGCCAGCGGATTTCGGAGATCCTGCGCATCGTGCCGGGCTCGTCGCTGGTCGTCGCCCCGACCGACAGCGATCTCGCCGATCCCCTGATGGCGGCCGGGCTCGAGGAAACCTTTGGCGGCGGCGGCTATACCGCGAGGCAGCGCGCCGCCTTATTGCAGCTCGCCGCCGACCATGTGTCCTCGGCGCTCGACGGCCGCGAATCGGCGTTCGAGCTGCATGCGAGCGGCGGGGTCCCGGTATGGCGCGGCCGGCTGCGGCGGGCTTTCGGGAGCTACAACGAACTGGCCAACGCGGTGCTGCGGGCGATCGACCTGCCGATGCCGGACATCGATGTCAGCGGCATCCCGGCCGCGCCGCTGGCACCGCGCCGGATCAACACGGCGCCGTCAGTCCCTAAGGGCTGAGCGAATCGGGAGAGACTCTCGTTCCCGTCTGTCATTCCGGGGCACGCCGCAGGCGTGAACCCGGAATCCATATTCCAGAAGCCGGTGTTTATGGATTCCGGGTTCACCGCTGCGCGGCGCCCCGGAATGACAAACTCGTGTTACCGCGCCGGCTTCCGCGCCAGAAAATCCTTGAAGCCGTCGCGGGGGTGGCCGGCTGAAAGGTAGGTCGCGCGCGCTTCGTCCTCGAGGTCATAGCGGCCCCGCCAATCGAGCCCCATGCCCTCGTGTAGCAGCCGCTTGATGCCCTGCACCATTCGGGCGTCGTTCTTGGCGATCGTCTGGCCCATCTCGATCGCCGCCTCGACGACTCGCGCCGCTGGAACGATCTGGTTCAGCAGCCCGATGCGCTCGGCTTCCTCGGCGGCGACGACGCGCCCGGTATAGAGCAGCTCCTTGGCCTTGGGCATGCCGACCAGCGCCGGCAGCGACCAGGACGAATTGACCCGCCCATAGCTCGCCGCCAGGAAGCGGAACTGTGTCTTCTCGCAACCGATGCGCAGATCGAGCGAGGAGGACAGCAGCGCCGCGCCGCCATAGGCGAGGCCGTTGATCGCGCCGATCAGCGGCTTCGTATAGCTCGCGATGTGCCAGCTGATTTGGCCGCGGATCTCGGTGCGGCCGGCCAGTTCCTCCGAACTCAGCCCGGCCATCTCGTGAATGTCGGCGCCGGCCGAAAAGGCGCGCGCGCCGGCGCCGGTCAGGATTACCGCCTTGACCCCGTCATCGGATTCGTACCCGGTCAGCGCGTCGTCGAGTTCCTGCATCAGCAGAAAGCTCAGCGCGTTGAGCTTGTCCGGCCGGTTCAGCGTGATCAGCGCGACGCCATCAAGACGCTCGCTCAGGATGTATTCGTAGGCCATCGCTCGGCTCTCCTTCCCTTACCGGTGTCGCCCGGCGCAATATGGTGGGAGAAGCATATCACTGGTTCATCCCATTCGGAGCAGCGCGATGAGCGGATCCCTCGACGGCGTACGGGTTTTGGAGCTGGCGCGGTACCAGGCGGGCCCGCGCGGCGGGATGATCCTGTCCGATCTCGGCGCCGAAGTTATCAAGATCGAGAAACTGGGCGGCGAGGAGACGCGCAAATCGGAGCCCATGGTGCGCGGCCAGAGCGTCTATTTCTCGGTCTACAACCGCGGCAAGAAGAGCATGTGCCTCGACATGCGCACCGAGCGCGGCAAGGAGATATTCGCCGCGATGGTGCCGAGCGCCGATATCGTGCTGCAGAATTTCCGCCCCGGGGTCATGGAGAAGATGGGCTTTGGCTATGACGATCTGTGCAAGCTGAAGCGCGACATCATCCTCGTTTCGGTGTCGGGCTTCGGGCAATACGGCCCCTATCGCGAGCGCCCGGCCTTCGACCCGCTCGGCCAGGCGATGAGCGGTCTGATGACGCTGACCGGGGCGCCGGTCGGGACACCGCTCGGCGCCGCGACCTCGCTCGTCGACCGCTACACCTCGCTGCACGCGACGATCGGTACGCTGGCGGCGCTGCGCCACCGCGATCGCACCGGCGAGGGCCAGCTGGTCGATTGCTGTCTGTTGGATTCGGCGTTCACGATGGTCGAGATCCCGCTTTCCTACTATCTCGCCACCGGCCAGGAAGGCGGCGAGGGCGGTCGGCCGCCCTATAAGGCCAAGGACGGCCATGTCGTCATTTCCGCCTCGGGGCGCGAGATGGCGAGCCGGCTGATCCGCATCGCGACCGGCGACGAGAATGCCAGCGCCGCGGGGTTCACCAGCCGGGTCGGGCACGCCGACGAACGCAAGCTGGCGGTCGCCAAATGGTGCGCCGAGAACACTGTCGACCACATCGTCTCGACACTGCTGGCCGCCGAGATCCCGGTCGCGCCGGTCAAGACCATCCCGCAGGCCGCCGAGGACCCGCATCTGTGGGAGCGCGAGATGCTGGTCAAGATGCCCGACGCGCTGGCCGGCGAGATGCATCTGCCGGGCGCCACGATCAAGATGTCGAAGACCCCCGGCCGCGTCGCCCCGGTGCCGACTCCCGGCCAGCACACTGACGAAGTGCTGTCGGCGCTGCTCGGCTACGACCGCGCCACATTGCAGCAGCTGCGTGACTCGAAGGTCATCGGGTGAATTGAGAGGCCAAGAAAGCGATCGACTAACTCGTCTGTCCACACAGCTGTCATTCCGGGGCGCCGCGCAGCGGCGAACCCGGAATCCATATTCCAGAGGCCGGTGTTTATGGATTCCGGGTTCCACCCTTCGGGCGGCCCCGGAATGACCATCATTAGAGCGTAGGGGGCGACGACCGAACCCACCGATCGATTTGCCAGACAGTGAGAGGCGGGGCGCCGCCTTCGCCGGGACGACAGTCTGGTTCGGCCTACCTCGGCGCCACCACCATCGTCATCTGGCGGCCTTCCATGCGCGGCATCTGCTCGACCTTGGCGATCGTGTCGAGGTCGTCCCTGACCCGCATCAAGACGTTCATGCCGAGTTCCTGGTGGGCCAGTTCGCGCCCGCGAAACCGCATGGTCACCTTGACCTTGTCACCTTCCTCGATGAACTTGTTCATGCTGCGCATCTTGACGTCGTAATCGTGGTCGTCGATGCTCGGACGCAGCTTGATTTCCTTGACCTCGATGATCTTCTGCTTTTTGCGAGCTTCGTTCTTCTTTTTCTGTTCTTCGTATTTGAATTTGCCGTAATCGAGGATCTTGCACACCGGCGGATCGGCGCCGGGCGCGATCTCGACCAGGTCGAGGCCGGCAGTGGCGGCCATGGTGAGCGCTTCGGCGCGCCCGACAACCCCGACCATGTTGCCGCGCTCATCGACGAGACGCACGCGCATCACGGCGATCTCCTCGTTGATGCGGGGCCCCTCGCGGGTCGGCGTCATATTGAACGGTGGTCTGGCTATGTAGGTTCTCCTCTCGGTGGTTGAACAGGCCGTTTGGCGTTCGCGCGCAGACGGTTGAAGCTAGCCCGGCGGGGCTGCCTCAGCATTCAATTTAGCAACGGCGTCGGTAAGCGCAAGGGCTTCCTGCGCCGGGCTGCCGAGCCGGCGCAGCGACACGCCGCGCTGCTCCGCCTCGCGCCGGCCGACGGCGATAATGACCGGGATCTTGGCGAGGCTGTGCTCGCGCACCTTGTAGCCGATCTTCTCGTTGCCGGTATCGGCGATGACGCGCAGCCCGGCGGCGGCAAGTTCGCCCGCGACCTCGTCGGCGTAAGCCGCCGCTTCGTCGGTGATCGAGGCGACGACGGCCTGGACCGGAGCCAGCCATAGCGGGAAATTGCCGGCGTAATGCTCGATCAGGATGCCGATGAAGCGCTCGAACGAGCCCAGAATCGCGCGGTGCAGCATGACGGGTCGATGGCGGGCGCCGTCCTCGCCGATATAGAAGGCGCCGAGCCGCTCGGGCATCACGAAATCGAGCTGCAAGGTGCCGCATTGCCAATCGCGGCCGAGCGCGTCGCGCAGCACGAATTCGAGCTTGGGGCCATAGAAGGCGCCCTCGCCGGGGTTAAGCGTATAGGCCAGCCCGGCGGCCTTGACCGCTGCTTCAAGGTTTTGTTCGGCGACATCCCATGTCGCGTCGGCGCCGGCACGCACCGGCGGCCGGGTGGCGAATTTGATCGCGACGTCCTCGAACCCGAAATCGCGGTAGATCGACAGTAGCAGCTCGCAGAAGGCGATGGCCTCGGCGGTGACCTGGTCCTCGGTGCAAAAGATGTGCGCGTCGTCCTGGGTGAAGGCGCGCACCCGCATGATGCCGTGCAGCGCGCCCGAGGGCTCGTTGCGGTGGCAGCTGCCGAACTCGGCGAGCCGCAACGGCAATTCGCGATAGCTGCGCAGCCGGTTGCGGAAGATCTGGACGTGGCCGGGACAATTCATCGGCTTGACCGCGAGCACCCGCTCGTCGCGGCTCTCGGCGATGAACATGTTCTCGCGGAAATTCTCCCAATGGCCGGAGGCCTCCCACAGGCTGCGGTCGAGCAGTTGCGGGGTCTTGACCTCCTGATATCCGACTTTTTCGAGCCGGCGCCGCATGTAGCTCTCGATCGCGCGGTAGAGCGTCCAGCCCTTTGGGTGCCAGAAGACGCTGCCGACCGCCTCCTCCTGCAAATGGAACAGGTCGAGTTCACGCCCCAGGCGGCGATGGTCGCGGCGCTCGGCCTCCTCGAGCCGGAACAAATGCTGGTCGAGCTCCTTCTGGTTCGGCCACGCCGTGCCGTAGACGCGCTGCAATTGCGCGTTGTTCGGGTCGCCGCGCCAATAGGCGCCGGCCACGTTCATCAGCTTGAAGGCTTGGCCGAGCCGGCCGGTCGACGGCAGATGCGGGCCGACGCACAGATCGACAAAATCGCCCTGGCGGTAGAGGCTGATCTCCTCGTGCGCCGGGATCTCGCCGATATACTCGGCCTTGTAGCGCTCGCCGACGCTCTCGAAAAACGCGACCGCGCGGTCGCGCTCCCACACCTCGCGGGCGATCGGCTCGTCGCGCTTCACGATGTCGCGCATACGCTCCTCGATCCGCGCGAGGTCCTCGGGGGTGAACGGCGTCTCGCGGGCGAAATCGTAATAGAACCCGGTCTCGGTGGCCGGGCCGAAGGTGACCTGGGTTTCGGGGTACAATTCCTTGACCGCCTCGGCCATCACATGCGCCGCGTCATGGCGCAGGATCTCGACCCCCTCCGGCATGTCGCGGGTGATGATCGCGATCGTCGAATCATGGTCGATGATCGTGGCGAGGTCGTGCGGCCTGCCGTCGATTCGGACCGCGATCGCCGCCTTGGCGAGGCCGGGACCGATCGCCGCGGCAAGTTCGGCGCCGGTAATCGGGCCGGGAAACTGGCGGCTTCTGCCGTCCGGCAAGGTCACGGCGATTGGCGCCGGAACCGCCCGGTGGCCCGACTCCTCGGCGGTGGAGGGTTGCTGCTGCATCGTCTTCGCTCAATCAACTGATGGAGGCCAACAAACGGAGGCGCGGTTTAGCTCAACCCGACCGTCGCGGCAACAGCGAGCGGGCCTACTCTCATTTAGCGGCCTTCAGCCAGGCTGCGATGTCGTCGAGCGACACCCGCAGCGCCGTCGCCAGCTTGGCGATCGCGGCAAAGCTGCCGGGCTTGCGCCAAGTCTCGATCTCGCTCACATAGCTCGGCGCCACGCCAGCGGCGGCGGCAAGCACCTCCCGGGTCATGCCCCGATGCGCCCGCCATACGCGGATCGGGTGCTCGCCTTGCGAGAGGCGCTTGACGAGATCGATCGAGAGATAGTCGGCGCGAGCGATCTTCTTGCCGAGCGCGGCTTCGCGTGCTTCGGCGGCAGCAACGGCCGCCAAATCTTCCGCATCTTCGATGTCACTTATCAGCGCCTCGTACTCAGTGCGGGTCAGGGTCACAGTATCGATGATGCTCATCGGCGATATACCTCTCTACGGTGAGCGACGAGGTCGACAACAACGGTATTCTCCGCACGGTCGATGCGGCAGACCGCCCGCCAGTCACCTTGCCGAACCCTCACGACATCATCGCGCCCCTCCAGCTTCTGTACCCAAGGGTGCCGTTCAAATGGGGCGGCGGCGAACACCTCAACTTTCGCGATCAGGGCTTCTTGATCGCGCTGTGGTATTGAGGCCATTCCCTTCAGCGTGGCGGGCGGGAGGATCAGCCTCATTGCCCAGTGTCGCCAATGGCGACCATTGGGTCAAGCGCGGCTGTCACCCGCGAAAACCTCCCGCAGTGCGGAGAGGTCTGAGCCGCGAGCCTGCCCTACCGGCCGCTCCGGAGCTTGCCGCCCCGACCGCGCCGCGCGAGTGTAGTCGCGGCGCCAATCGCGCCGGTTTGAGGATTTCGCGATGCTGTTGGCGGCCTTCGCCAGCCGGGAGTTGTGGGAAATTATCGGCTTGTCGCTCACGGTCAGCCTGTCGGCGACGGTGGCCGCGGCGGTGCTTGGCCTGCCGCTCGGAGTGGCGCTGGCGATTTGGCGCTTCCCGGGACGGCGGTCAGTCATCATCGTGATCAACGCGCTGCTTGGATTGCCGCCGGCGGTGGTCGGCCTGGTGCTTTATCTGATGCTGTCGCGCTCGGGGCCGCTCGGCGCGCTGGGGCTGCTGTTTTCGCCCGGGGCGATGGTCATCGCGCAGACGGTGCTGGCCCTGCCGATCGTCACCGCGCTGAGCCATCGCGCGGCCGAGGATCTGTGGGCCGGTTTCGGCGACGCGCTGATGGATCTGGGCGCCAGCAGGTGGCGGGCGGTGCCGGTGCTGATCGCGATGGGGCGGCTCAGCATGCTGACCGCGGTGCTCGCCGGGTTCGGCCGCACCGTCTCGGAGGTCGGCGCGATTTTGGTCGTCGGCGGCAATATCGCCGGCTATACGCGGACCATGACCACGACGATCGTGCTCGAAACGACCCGAGGCGACCTGCCGCTGGCGCTCGGCTTGGGTTTCGTGCTGATCGGGCTGACGATGATGATCAGCGCGGCCGCCTTTGCGCTGGCCGGCCGCCCGTCTTGATAATTTGAGGACGAAATCCCGTGTTCCATGCTCGGCTGGCGGCTCTGGCCGTTCTTGTCGCGTTGGTGTCGCTTGCGAGTGCCCGCGCCGCCGATCCGCCGGGGCCAAAGGAGGCTCCGGCGGTCATGCTCGCCTCGACGACTTCGGTCGACAATTCGGGGCTACTCGCCGCGATCCTGCCCGGCTTCACCCAGGCCAGCGGCATCGCGGTGCGGGTTCTGGCGCAGGGCACCGGGCAGGCGCTGGACACCGCGCGGCGCGGCGACGCCGATCTGGTCCTGGTCCATGACCCCGAGGCCGAGGACAAGTTTATCGCGGAAGGTCATGGCATCCGCCGCCGGCAGATCGCCTGGAACGATTATATCCTGGTCGGGCCGGCGGGCGATCCGGCGCAGATCGGCGGTGGGCAGGATGCCGTCGCCGCCTTTACCGCGATCGCCCAGGCAAAGGCGGCCTTTGTCTCGCGCGGCGACCGCAGCGGCACCAACGAACTCGAACTTCGGCTATGGCGAGCCGCCGGGATCGACCCGAAGAGCGGGGCGGGGAGCTGGTATCGCGATATCGGCGGCGGTATGGGGCAGGCGCTCAATGCCGCCGCGGCGATGCCGGCCTATACGCTGTCCGACCGCGGCACCTGGCTCAGCTTTCGCAACAAGGCGCCGCTGGCGATCCTGGTCCCGGGCCTCGCCGCCGGCGACCCGCGTCTGATCAACCGGTATCACGTCATCGAGCTCAACCCGGCGTCGCACCCACAGGTAAGGCTCGACGCGGCGCACCGCCTTGCCGCATGGCTCGTTTCACCGGAAGGGCAGGCGGCGATCGGCGCCTTTCGCGTCGCCGGCGAGCAGCTCTTTTATCCCTCGGCCGCCGCGCCGCGGTGATCCCGGCAGATCCGCGCGGGCTAAGGGAGCGCGGTTGTCTGCAGCATCGGCGGTCTCCCGGCGATCTCGGCGACGAGCTTGCGGGTAATCGCCTCGGCGAAGCTGTCAAAACCCTCGACCTGCAACAAAAAGGCTCCCGGCCCGCCGATCACGTTCTCCTCGAAGTATTTGGGCAACCCGCCCGGCGGCGCGGTGTGGAAGGCGTAGCCAGGGTTGCTGCGACTGTTGATGATCGCCAGCCCGTTGATCGTGACCCCGGCGGCAACCGCCTCGTCGCGCGCCTCGGTAACCGGGCGGCCCGCATTGCTGGTGCCGTCGCCCGAGATGTCGATGATATGCTTATCGGCCTGCGCCGGCGCGACGGCAAGGCGCTGGATCGCGAAATCGATCGCCGCGCTGATCGAGGTGCGGCCGAGGAACGACCGCGGCGCGGCAAGCATCGCCGCGGCAATCCCCGCCGCCGCCTCCTCGTCGCGCACCACCGTCCAGTCGACGACAACACTCTGCTCGCCTGCCCCCGACCATTCGATAAAGGTGATCGCGATGGCGTGGCGCCGGCCCCCGGCGATGGCGCGCATCACGCGCGGATCGTTCATCGCCGCGGCGTAGCCTTTGCGTTGCAGGTTGAATTCTTCCTCGTCGACGCTGCGCGACACATCGGCCGCGAGAACGAGCAGCAGGTCGACGGTCTCGGCGCGCGCGCTCAGACCACTTATTCCGACGGCGATTATGCAGGCGATGGCCGCCGCGATGATGCCAATTGGTCTCATCCGCCTCACCCCTCCCGTTTCGCGCCAGGATAAGCCGCGAGGCTGTCACAGGAAAGCGCCACGGAATAAGAACAATACAAAGCGCCGTTTTCGCTCAGCCCGTCAACTCGCGCCGGACGATCGCGGCGCCGTCGGCGAGCGCCCGCAATTTGCCGAAAGCGCGCTCGCGCGGCAGGTATTTCATGCCGCAATCGGGCGCCGCGACGAGACGCTCGGCCGCGACATGCCGCAACCCCGCGCGCAGTCGCGCCGCGACCTCATCGGCCGTCTCGACCGCCGGGTCGTTCAGGTCGAGGACCCCGAGCAGGATCGTCTTGCCGGACAATTCCTTGAGGATGCCGAGATCGAGGCGCGGCTGCGCCACCTCGATCGAGATCTGCGTGGCGAGCGTGTCGGCGAGCTGCGCCAGAAAGGCGTAGCCGCTCGGCTTGTTGCCGACCATCGCGGCGTAGCCAAAGCACAAATGCACGATCGTCGGGCCGGGAATGCCCTCAAGCGCGCGGTTGATCGCCGCGATGCCCCAGCGCGCCGCCTTGTCGGGCGCGGTGCGCACCCAGGGCTCGTCGAGCTGGACGACATCGACGCCGCTCGCCTTCAGCGCCCGCAATTCCTCGTTGACGGCGACGGCGTAATCCATCGCCATCTCCTCTTCGTCGGCGTAGAAGGCGTTCTCGGCCTGCATCGACAAGGTGAACGGGCCGGGCAGCGTGATCTTGGTCGCATGGCTGGCGTGGGCGCGCAGAAACTCGGCATCGCGCAATTCGACCGGGCCGTGCCGCCGGATTTTGCCGACGATTCGCGGCACCGGCGTCGAGCCGCCGCCGCTGCGTCCGACCCGGCCCGGATGCTCGGCGTCGATGCCGTCGAGCGCCAGCGCGAAGCGGTTCGAATAGCTTTCGCGGCGGATCTCGCCGTCGCTGACGATGTCGATGCCGGCCCGTTCCATGTCGCGGATCGCCAGCGCGGTCGCATCATCCTGCGCCTGTTCGAGCCACGGCTCGGCCACCCGCCAGATGTCGGGCGCCCCAACCCTCGGCACCCCGTGATGCGCCAGCGCGCCGCGGTCGACCAGCCAATCCGGCTGCGGATAGCTGCCGACGACGGTGGTCGGGATCAGATGCGTCGGGTAGGTCATGCTCGGGATCCGATCAGCGACTTTCCGGCGGGAATATACTCGCTTCGGTCGCCAACGATCCCCTCTCTGACGCTTCCACCTGCATCTGCGGCAGCTCGTGTCGTCAGCCCGTAGACGAGTTCGGTGTCGGCGAGCTGCACTTCGACCACGAAGTCGCCACCGAACGCGGCAATCAGTCCCGCGGGTAGATGGCCCTTGCCGTCGGTCCAGCGGCAGCCAGGTTCGGCGTCGTGGAAGCCATTGCAGAGCGCGGGACAGTCAGGCTCGATGTCGACACTGAGACCGGTGCCGCGCAGCACGATCCGTTCGACGGCGACGCCAAGGCGGCGTCCGTCAGCCGACGAATGTCCGATCTTGATCGGCACGGTACTGCGCGAGGCAAGGACGATCGATCGGCCGCCGGCGGGCACTGCAAAACGGTACAGGCGGCGGTTGGCGATCAGCTGCGGCTGAACCGCAATGCCGTCGACGACGAGGTGTAAATCGGGATCGTCGGTGAAGCGGTCGAACAGCTTGACGCGGGCCAGCACAGCGCGGCGGATGGCGGCCAGCTCGGGCGCGCCTTCCGCCATTCTCCTCGCGCAAAATTCCCAGCGGGACGGCATCTCGCCCGGGTATAGCAGCGCGAACTCGCGCTCGTTGTGAAACATGTTGCGGTTGTCGCAATCGACGTAGGTTTCGGCCGCGGCCCCGTCGGCCAGGATCACATCATGCGTGCCGAGCTCGATGTGGAAGTATTCCAGACGCTCGACGCTTTCGGGCTGGGTGATGGTGGCGTCGTTGACCAGCAACTGCGCCGGCACCAGCACCTGCCGCAGGTAAAGCGCATGCTCGGGCGAGACCCACAAATCGCGCGCCGGGACACCGTGGGCGAGCGCGCCGGCCTCGATCCGGATCGGCAGCACATTGCGGTTGCCGGCGACAAAGCGCGGATCGTAGGCGCGCTTGCCGACCCATTTGATCGGCCGCACCCCCGACAATGTGCAGACCGTGTCGCCGATCGCCAGTTTCTCGACCGGCACCTCGCCGTCCGGCGTCAGGATCAGGGTGCCGCGGCAGAAGCAGGCGATTGCGAAATTGGTCCCGCCGGCGCCGTCGGAACTGGTCGTGAAAGGGAGCCCGTCAATCGAGTCGAACTGCAAGGTCACGCTGCCGAGCGACCCGGTGACGGTGACCCGGTCGGTCAAGGTGTCGTTGTTGGTGACCCGGCCGTCGCTGCCGATGCCGGTCAGGTCGATCGTCTCGGTCGTCGCGTCGAACCCCGAGATCGCCACCCCGAGCGTGCCGCTGCTATTTGTAATTCTGAGCGTGGCATAGCCGCCGGTGCTGAACCGCACTTGCTCGAAATCGGTCAGCCCCAGCGCGTTGTAATCGACCGTCAGCGGCGCGCCGGCGCCGCCGCCCAATTCTAGCGTGTCGCTGCCGCTGCCGCCGTCGATGCCGCCGGAAAAGCTGAACCCCGGCTTCAGTACCAGCCGGTCGTTGCCGTCGCTGAACGACACTGCGAGGCCGCCGCCGGCGACCGCCCCGGAATTGGTCAGGGTGTCGGGCGACCCCCCGAACACTATCCCGATGCCGCCGGCGCCGGTCGCGGCAATCGTCCCGGCATTGAGCATCGTGCCGCTCGCCCCTGCACCGTACCGCTGGCCGGCGATCAGACCGGTGGCGCTATTGGAGACCGAGCCGCCGTTTATTAACAAGCCCTGCCCACCGGTCCCGGGGGCGGCAATGGTCCCGAAATTCTCCACCAGACTGCCCGAGCCGTTTAGAAAAACGCCGCGGGCGTAATTGCCTATCCCGGTGATCGCGCCATAATTGGTCAGCGTCGTTTCCGCCGGCGTGCCGAACCCGAACGGGTAGATTCCGACCTGGCCGGCAATCGATCCATGATTGACGATGCGCGCCGCGCCGTTGAGATAAATCCCAACCCCAGTGTCCGACGCCGCTATCAAGCCGCTGTTGTCGAGCGTGCCGCCGGCGAGCAGGAGCCCCGTGTACCTCGCGGTGATCGTGCCGCTATTAGTGACGGTCGCCGGCTGAACCTGAAAGCCGGCGCCGTGAGAGCCTCCCGAAATCAGCCCCATATTGTCGAAGGTGCCGCCGGCAAACGACTGCACGCCGTAAAGGCCGCCGGCGATTGTCCCGTAATTGATGACGGTGGCCGGCACGAACAGCGTCTGCAAGCCGACCTCCCCGCCGAGGCTGCCGCTGGAAATCACCGCGCCGCTCGCGCCGCTCGCCCCGTTGACGATGAGGCCGCCGGCGAACATCGCCACCCCGACACCCCCGGAGATCGAGCCGAGATTGGTCACCGTCCCGGCGCTGCCCAGGACGTGGACGCCTTTTCTCTTTCCCTCGATCAGACCACCCGCCTGGTTGGTGACGGTGCCGCCCGCCGCCAGATAGACCCCGATGCCGAGGCCGCCGCCGGTGCCTTGGATGTAGCCGGCGTTTGTGACCGTCCCGTCGCCACCCGCGATATAGACGCCGACGTTGCTCGTGCTGACGATCCTACCGCCACCCTCGTTCGTTACGACCCCACCGGCGTACAGGGCGACGCCATAGAAATTGCCGCCGCTGATCGTACCGGCATTGGTGACGGTGACCGCCGCCAATATAGACATGACACCAGCATTACCGGCGGTGATCGTACCACCGGCCTGATTGGCAACCATACCGCCGGCACGGAGGAAGACGCCCACCGCGGCAGCTACGATGTACCCGGCGTTTGTCACATAGCCCGGCGCCCCGCTGATGAATACGCCAAAACCATTGCCGCTGATCATGCCGCTCTGCTGATTGACGACGACGCCGCCATTCTGCAGGTCAACGCCGTCGAGGCCGAAGCCCCTGATCGTGCCGGCGTTGAAGACGGTGCCGGGCGCGTAGCCGGGCGCGTAGCGAAACTCGACACCAAAACCATTGCCGACGATCGCGCCGCCGGCCTGATTGGTGACAGTGCCGCCTGCTCGCATTGCGACACCGCTAAGTGATCCACTGTGGATAGACCCGGCGTTGGTCGCACTGCCGGCGGCCCCGCTGACGTATATGCCATAATTACCCGATACCTGGATCGTGCCGCCAGCCTGGTTGATGACGGTACCTCCATTGTCCAGGAGCACACCGTTACCGTTCGAAACCCCGATCCAGCCAGCATTAACCACCGTCCCGCCGGCTGCGAGCTCGACGCCCAAAATGTTACCACGGATGTATCCGGCATTAATTACACCGCCGGCGGACTGGTCGATGTAAACGCCCTGCCCGCCGATGATTTTCCCGCCGACTTCGTTCGCGACCGTGCCGCCTGCGGCAGACACGCCACGGTAGGTACCCGCAATCGTGCCGCCGGCCTGATTGGTGACGGCGCCGCCCGCCGCCAGATAGACCCCGACGCCGAGGCTGCCGCCGGTGCCCTGGATGTACCCGGCATTGGAGACCGTGCCGTCGCCGCCCGTGATATAGACGCCAGAATAGCTCGTGCCGACGATCCTGCCGCCGCTCTGATTTGTCACGAGCCCGCCGGCGAGCAGGCGGACGCCATCGCTGCCGCCGCTGACCGTTCCGGCGTTGGTGATGGTGCCGGGCACGTATGCACAGATTACACCAACGTCAGGGCCGGCAATCGTGCCCCCGGCCTGATTGACAACCGTACCGCCCGACGTGAGGGCGATGGCGGCAGCGTAGCCGGTTCCGACGATGTACCCGGCATTTGTCACGTAGCCCGGAGCCCCGAGGACGGTTATGCCAAAATTGAAGCCGCTGATCACGCCGCCGTTCTGATTGACGACGGTGCCGCCATCCCACAGGCGGACGCCCTCGATGCCGAGGCCGCTGATCGTACCCGCATTGGTGACGGTGCCCGTCACGTATCGAAACTCGACAGCAACATCAGCGCCGACGATCGTGCCGCCAGCCTGATTGATGACAGCGCCGGCTGTTCGCATTGCGACACCGGTACCAATGGTACTCCTGATATACCCGGCATTGGTCACGCCGCCGGCGGCTCCGCTGACGTAAACCCCCTGAAAATGGCCGGTAATCGTGCCGCCGGCCTGATTGGTTATGGTGCCGCCCGCCGCCAGATAGACCCCGACGCCGAGGCTGCCGCCGGCACCTTGGATGTATCCGGCATTGGTGACGGCGCCGGCGGTGCCGTTGATCACGACGCCGTAATACGCGGCTATCGTACCGCCGGCGTTGTTGGTTACCGAGCCGCCGGCGTCCAGTTCGATGCCGTTTCCCGTCGCGCTGCTGTTGGTGACGATCCCGGCATTGACGACGGTCCAGGCTTGCGTCCCCGGGCCGTAGATCGCCGCTGACGCGTCGGCGTCGACCGCGCCTGACGCGGTGATCGTCAGCGGGGAGCTATAGCTACCCGACGAGGAAAGGGTGACTTCCCCGATAATCGTCGTGTTGATGGTGCCCATCGGTTCCCCTGCCGCGCTGACGACCGCTTGCGGATCAAAGCTGATTGCCGATCGAGGCCCCGGCTGTCCCTGCCGATCGGTCGATAAGCTACGTTACCGCGGCAACCCGCGGAATTGGTGCGGCAGGCGGCTTATGTCTTGGACGAGGCCGGGCGGCACCTCGCCGACGCCGTCGCCGCGCAGGGTGAGGGAGTCGGCGAGGCCGCCGAAGCGGCGTTCGATCGCGCCGACGATCTCGTCGTGGCGGCCGACGGCGGCGAACAGCAGCGCCACGTCATCGGGCACTTCCTGGGCCATCTCGGTCCATTTGCCCTGGCGCACCAGCGCGTTGAGCTTGAGGCCGAGGTCTTCGAGGCCATGCACCGCCAGCACCGGGTAATAGGCCGGGGTCGAGCCGTAAAAAGCGACGCGCTGGCGCACCCATTCGAAGCGGCGGGCGACGCTCTCGTCGTCGGGGCCGGTCGCCAGAAACCCGCCGCCGGAAATCTCGTATTGCGCGCGCGGGCGGCCGGATTTGGCGAGCCCGGCCTCGATCTTCGGCATGATCGCGTCGGTCAGGTATTTCCTGGTGCAGAAGCCGTGCAGCTTGACCCCGTCGCATTCCTCGGCGGCGACCCTCAGCATCGCCGGGCCGACCGCCGCGATCATCACGGCCGGTGCCGGGGCGTCGATCGGCGGCGGCGTGAAATTCGGCGTCATCAGCGTGAATTTGTAATGCTGGCCCTCGTAGGCGGGTTTGTCGCCAGTCTTCCAGCATTGCCAGATCGCGCGCAGCACCTGGACATATTCGCGCATGCGCGGCGCCGGCGGGGTCCACGGCACCGAGAAGCGGCGCTCGTTATGGGCGCGCACCTGCGAGCCGAGCCCGATCACAAAGCGCCCGCCGGTCGAGCCGGCGAGGTCCCAGCCGACCTGCGCCACCGCCATCGGGGTGCGGGCAAAGGCGATCGCGACGCCGGTGTGCAGTTCGACCCGCTCAGTCGCCGCCCCGGCCACGGCCAGCGCCAGGAACGGGTCGTGCTGGTTCTCCATCGCGATGATGCCGTCATAGCCTTCCGCTTCGGCGGATCGCGCCGCGGCGCCGACCCGGCGCAAATCCTGCTGCGGCACCGTCGTGAACACGCGCATCGCCTATTCTCCCCGCGTCCATGTCATTGCGAGCGGAGCGAAACAATCTCGCGCCGCCGGTGCCCTACCCATCGGGATTGCGTCGTCGCCTGCGGCTCTTCGCAATGACAAGCCGAAGGGTGCTGGGCAATCTGCCCTCGATCGGGCCATAGTTCGCCGCGACAGACAAGGAGCCAGTCGCCATGCCGAACAACGTCCCCAAGAAGGTCGCCATCGGGGTCGGGCTGATGGAGTTCCCGTTTTCCGGCGCGGCTTCCTATTGGCGCTGGGTCGATCTGTGCGAGGCGGGCGGCGTCGATTCGATCTGGCAGACCGACCGGCTGGTCAGCCCGACGCCGTTCCTCGAATGCATGAGCGTGATGGCGGCATTGGCCGGGCGCACGCGGCGCATCAAGTTCGGCGTCAACGTGCTGTCGCTGGCGATGCGCGATGCGGTCTTGGTGGCGCGGCAATGCGCGACGATCGATTTTTTGTCCGATGGGCGGCTGCTGCCGGCTTTCGGCATCGGCAGCCCGCTGGGGCCGGAATGGAAGACCCTCAACCTCGACCCCAAGACGCGCGGCCGCAAGACCGACGAGGGGCTCGAGGTGATACGGCTGCTGTGGTCGCAGGATAAGGTCGATTTCGAGGGCGTGCATTACCACTTGTCGGGCGCCTCGCTGTCGCCCAAACCGGTGCAGCCCGATCTGCCGATGTGGATCGGCGGGTCGTCGGAGGCGGCGATCCGGCGCACCGCGAGGCTCGGCACGGGCTGGCAGGCGGGGCCCGAGACGCCGGCGCAGGCCGCGGTCGTGGTGGCCGCGATCCGCGCCGCTTCGGCCGCGGAGGGCCGCCCGATCGACGACGATCATTACGGCGCCGGCATCCCGTTCCGCTTCGGCGGGGCCGATGATCCGGCCCTGGCGCCGTTGTTCGACGCCTACAGGAAGCGCACCGGGCGCGATCCCGAGCATTATTTCGCGATCGGCGACGCCGAGGCGATCGTCGCGCGCATCGCCGACTATGTCGACGCCGGCGTGTCGAAATTCATCCTGCGTCCGGCCGCCAAGGGCGACGACGAGATCATGGCCCAGACCAAGCGGCTGATCGACGAGGTATTGCCGCGGGTCGCCGCCCGCTGGCCGAAGCCGGCGAAGCGCCGTCCCGTGACGCAAGCGGCGGAATGAGCGCGGTGCTGCCGGCTGAATGCGGACGGCTGGCTGAGTGTGATTTAATAGAGTTCCCTCAATGAACCCCGTCGAATTGCTTAGGTGTCTCTGCTTTGAGCCGGCCGGCATCATCCACGTCGGTGCGAATATTGGTCAAGAGGCCGAGATCTATGACGCTGTCCGGCCCGATATCTGCGTCTATGTCGAACCGATACCTGGCATATTCGACAGACTCCAGGCGCATGTATGTAATTTTCCTGGCCATGTCGCAGTCCAGGCCTTGTGTTCCGACGTTGACGGCGATTTGGTTGAGTTCCATGTTTCGAATAACGAGGGCGCGTCATCCAGCATCTTTCCCCTTGGTGAACACGCCCGACTTTATCCTGACATCACTTATACAAACACAGAACGGCTCCTGACAACCACACTTGACTTGCTGATCAGCAGCCGCTTTCCCGATGCGCGCTTTGATCTTCTGGTGCTCGACACTCAAGGTTCCGAACTCAAGGTCCTGAAGGGTGCAACGAAAGTTTTACAGAAGGTTGATGCGGTATTTGCCGAGGTTTGCCACTACCCGTTATACGACGGCGGCTGTACTTATCGCGAGATTGAAGAATTTCTCCGCGGGTTAGGCTTCGTGGTGAATTGGCTTCACTTTTACGCGGGTGAGTGGGGGGACGCGCTTTTCGTACGAAAGACGGCGTGGCGCGCATACGATAACGATGAAAACCTGGCCCTTCACAGACCAGCCCGCCTTAGCAGCGACTACACGGGGCAAGGTGCGCAGGGCGGGAACAACGGGATATTGACGGGCGGCTTCGGCTTTCATACACAGCTGGAGGACAATCCGTGGTGGGAGGTCGATCTCGGCGATATCCGCAGTTTGCGTGAAATTCGGGTGTTTAATCGCCTGGATGCGTGTTTTGATCGTGCGCGGCATTTGACGGTCCAGATATCAAATGACGGAAAAGCCTGGAGCGAGGTGCATACCCAACGTGGACGTCTTTTTGGCGGGCTGTGGGGCAGACCCCTACAGGTACTCGTGGGCGGACGGACCGCGCAATTCGTGCGAATTATGCTTGCCGAGGCGAACTACCTCCATCTGGATCAAGTCGAAGTCTACTAAACGGAACCGATCGGTGACGTCGCATCAGCGCAAATGACACCACGAGACGCTCCCGAGGCCGTGATCGCCTCCAGCCGCTCGATCAGCGCTTGCGCCGCGGCGGGGGCGCGTATTTTGGCGCCGTTGATGAAGTAGAGGAAGCAGTCGCGGCCTTCGGCGGACCAGGCGCCGAGCTGCTCGGCCCAGTGGTCGAGGGCGGCAGGGGGGTAGCCGGTGGGTTCGTCTTCGGCGCAGCAGCGCAGGCGGAGATAGGCGAAATCGGCGGTCAATTCGTCGAAGGAAGGGTGTTTGGCGTCGTCGACCAGCGCGACGGCGATGCGGTGGCCGCGTAAGAGGTCGAAGAAGGCCGGGGCGCGGAAGCTCGGGTGGCGCACCTCGACGACGTGGCGGATCGCCCTTCCCGCGATCTCGTGCGGCAACAATTCGAGAAAGGCGGCGAAATCCGCTTCGTCGAATTGCTTGAACGGTGCGAATTGCCATAGCACCGGGCCGAGCTTGTCGCCGAGCTCGGTCAAGCCGCTGGCGAAGAAGCGCTCAAGCGACGGGCCGGAAGCCGCGAGATCGGCGCGCTGGGTGACATAGCGCAGCCCCTTCATCGAAAAGACGAAATCGTCGGGGGTCTCGTCGCGCCACTTGCGAAATGTCGATGGGATTTGGGTGCGGTAGAAGGTGCCGTTGATCTCGATTCCCGTGACGCGCCGGCTGGCATGGGCGAGTTCGTCGGCCTGGCGCAGCCCCGCTGGGTAGAAGCTGCCGCGCCACGGCGGAAATACCCAGCCGCCGATGCCGATGCGAATGGCGCCGCTGTTTTTCATGGCTCATTCAGTTGTAAACTGGACCGGCCATCAAACAAGGAGAAAGCCATGCCAGTCAAAGCCGGAGTCATTCGCGCCGGGGCGCGCACCACGAGGCGGGGCGCCGCCGAGACGTTCACCGGCGTTGTGTTCCAGGATCCGGTCATCACCGCCGAGTCGCCGTCGCGGATGGGCGGGTCGGTCGTGACCTTTACACCGGGCGCGCGCACCGCGTGGCACGCCCATCCGGTCGGGCAGACGCTGTTTTGCCTGTCGGGGGTCGGCCGCATCTGCTTCCAGGGCGAGAAGCCGCAAGTGCTGAACCCCGGCGATACGGTCAACATCCCGCCCGATACGTTGCACTGGCACGGCGCTTCGCCCGATCGGCTGTTCGCCCATCTGGCGCTGTCGGAAGCCGGCGAGCAGGGGCAGGGCACCGCCTGGGGCAACCACGTCAGCGACGAGGAATACGCCGCGCCGGCGAGCGGCGGCTGAGCCTAGGGCGCGCCGCCCGCCTCGTTTAGCTTGCTCCCGTCGGATTGGGGGTTGAGGGCGGCGCGCCAGCGCAGCAGCGCCTCGCGCAGAGAGGACGCGAGTTCGCGCCGCGTTGGCGCCGGCAGGAAGTCGCCGATGACGAGGCTCCTGCCGTGCGAGGCGACGAGCAGCCGGCTCGACTCGTTCGGGCGCTCTTCAATGACGACGCGCAGCCAGAACGGCTGAAAGCGCCAGATCACGCGCTCGCCGCGGACGCTGACCTGCTCGACCGTGAAATCGTCGCCGGAAAGCCGCAATATCTCGCGCTGCCGGGCGCTGCGATAGCTGATGCGGAAGGCCAGGTAGAGCAACGCGACGTCGAGCCCGAAAAAACCGCAAACCGGCCAGGCGCCGATCGCCATGAAGCCGACGCCCATCGCCAGGCTGACGAGGCCGAGCAGCAACGTTAGCAGCCGAAAGCCGCTCATGGGCAGGCTGCGATGCGGCTGCAACACGCGCTCGAAAAAGATGCCGGCGGTCGCGTTCATGCGCCGAAGATAGGACGCGCGGGGCATCGGCGCAAAGCCCGGTAGTGTCTCAGTTTCAAGCTGGGTAATCCTCGTGCGTCCTTCGAGACGCGCCCCTTTGTGGCGCTCCTGAGAGTCTGGCCCAAAATGAATTGGGTGATTTCAGTGGGTTGTGATTCTGTGTGGACCGGCCTCTTGTGGACCGGCTGTCAGTGGCGCGCCCTGCCGCAGGAGTTTCCGCCGCGCTCGAGCTGAGGAACCCGCGACGCGGGCGTCCCGAAGGACGCGCCGCGGGCGGCTGTGCTCCGGCCAAGCCCGTCGGTGCGGCCCTATTTTTGCCGGGCGGCGGCGATCAGCTGCTTGAGGGCGTTGAGGCTGATCGCGCCGGGCACGATCTCGTCGCCGACGACGAAGGCCGGCGTGCCGCGGATCTCCAGTGCCTCGGCGAGCTTGGTGTTGGCCTTCAGCATCCGGTCGATTTCGGGGTCGGCCATGTCTCGTTTCAAGCGCTCGGCATCGAGACCCACCGACCCCGCCATTTTGAAGACCGCCTCTGCGTTGATCTGGCCCTTCGTCGTCATCAGGGCGCGGTGCATTGCGTCGTACTTGCCCTGCTTGCGCGATGCCAGAGCGGCGCGTGCCGCGACCACCGAATCGGCGCCGAGCACGGGGAATTCCTTGAAGACAAAGCGCAGCTGCTTGTCCTCGGCGAGTAGCGCGTCGATCGCCGGCACCACCTGCTTGCAATAGGGGCACCGGTAATCAAAGAACTCGACGACCGTGACGTCGCCCTTCGGGTTGCCGGCGATCGGCGCGTCAGGATCGTCGAGCAGCTCGTGCCGCCGGGTGACCAGCGCCGCCGACGCCTTGTCGCGCGCCTCGACCTTGATCTTGTCCTCGGCCGCTTGCAGCGCATCCAGCATTACATCGGGGTTTTTGGCCAGATAGTCGCGGACGATCGCTTCGATCGCCTGGCGCTGCTCGGGCGTGAAATCGGCGGCTGTCCCCAAAGTCGTCGGCAGGAGCCCCGCCGCACCCAGGCACAAGGCGAGCGCGATCCGTCGCAGGGAGCGCAATCGGAGGCAAAACCGCATGACCATGAAAACTCCGTCTCGGGCAGGTGGCGAGCGCGGCGGCGGCCGCGACCTCAATCGTCGAGCCGCTCCGCCTCGCGGTGAATATCCTCGGCACGCGAAAAGGCCGGCGTGTTGCGGGCCAGCAATCGCTGCGCCCGGGTGGCCTCCTGCAGCGCGTTCTTTTTCTTGCCGGTGGCGAGCGACTGCTCGGCCATCGACAACGCGGCCATGCCGATCTGGTTGTCGCGGCCATAAGCGACGGCGAGAAAACGCCAGACCTGGCTATCCCTTCCCTCCTCGCGGCTGGCGTCGTTGAGATGGGCAATCGCGCGTTTGTTGAGCACCGGGTCGCCGGTCTCGATATAGACCTGCGACAGCGCGATCCGCAGAAGCGCCGCCGAGGGCGCCAGGCGCACCGCGTCTTCATAGGGGCGGATCGCCTCGCGACCCCGCCCGTTCTCAAACAGCATCTGGCCCTTGAGTTCGCGGTAATAGGGGTTGTTCGGAAAATCGCGGATCAGGCCGTCGATCGCCGGCAGCGCGCGGCCGAGATCGGGGATGCGGTAATAGGCGATTGCCCTTGCATAGCGCGCGGTGACCGACGAATCGGTTTCGGGATAGGAAGCCAGGGTCGTCGACGGTGCATCGAGGAAGGCCTGCAGCTTGATCTTGATGCGACGCATGATCTCGGCCGAACCGGGCGGTTCCGGCGCATCGGAGCAGCGCGCCCGCTGGACATGGTCGCGCAGATACTGGGCCCGCTGGGAATTCAGCGGATGGGTGTGGACCCACGATTCCTGGCGGTCTCCGGACAACAATTCGTTGCTTTGCAGGATTTCGAAAAATCTCAGGAGGCCGCGCGCCGACTGGCAGGAGCGGTCGAGGAAATTAAGCGCGGCATGGTCGGCCGTCGCCTCCTGGGCGATCGAGAACCGCATAAAGGAGCGCTGGCCGACGCCGTAGGCGCCGAGCAGCGGCGCCCCGCTGCCTCCGGCGACCGAGGCGGCGGTGCCCAGCACCATCGCGATGATGGTCTCGATGCTGGCATTTCGCATCGCCTGCTTGGCCCGCAGGATATGGCCGCCGGTGATGTGCCCGGTCTCATGAGCGATAACGCCGATCAGTTGGTTCGGAGTTTCCGCGCGCAGGATCAGTCCGGTATTGATGAAGATCGCCTGGCCGCCGGCGACGAACGAGTTCAGCTGGCTGTCTTGAATGAGATAGACCGCGATGTCGCCGGGATCGAGGCCCGCGGCGCGCCAGATCGGGCTGGACAGCGTGCGGATGTCGCTCTCGATCTCGGCATCGCGAATCGACGACGCGCCGGCCCGCGCCGATCCCGAGAGAGCGGTCATCGCGGCGACAAGCAATAGGGCGGCGGCGGTCCGCAGCGCACGCCGGGACAACGCCGCCCCCCGCTTGTTGTCGCGCACCGCGCGCCCTACTGAGTCAGACGTTGCCACCAGCCCCGTCGCGGGTTTGCCGGTTTCTCGGTCACGGTGAGACTGTCCTCGGGAGAACGCGCCGCCGCGGCGTGCGCCAGGTCCCCGTGCGCCGGCGGCGCATGCAGCGACTCGGCCTCCGGCAGCGCTTGCGGCGGCTCGCCCTGTGGCTGCGGCACGTGGTGAGGCGCCCCATGCGCCATCGCGGCAGCTTCCTCGATTGCTCGCTCGGTTGGGCTGACAAACGGGATGCCCTGCTCGGCTTCGGCGGTCGGCGCGACCTCGGGCTCGGGCTCGTTCCGGCCGGGTTGCTCGTCGCGTGCTTGCTCCCAGGTCCGTTCCCAGGGTTGCTCCGGTGGCTGCTCCCAGGGTCGCTCCGAGGATTG
This sequence comes from Rhizobium sp. Q54, assembly GCA_945861155.1. GTDB lineage: Bacteria > Pseudomonadota > Alphaproteobacteria > ATCC43930 > CGMCC-115725 > DATARH01. Next base: position 9,372 of record CAMATN010000034.1, on the reverse strand, counting down.
CTCCGGGGGTTGCTCCCGCGCTCCCTCCCGATCTCCCTCCGGGTTTTGCTCGCGGGTTGGAGCGGGTTCGCTGCCCTCGCCGGCGAGCGGCGCCAGGCTGGCCGCTTCGAACCCGGCATCGGCCGACCACGTTTCGAGCGGCGGCAGCGCCTCGGTTTCGACCCGGATGCGTTCGTTCTCGTTGGTTGAGACGATCTCGATCGTCTCGGAGGCGGCCGTCTCGGCGGTGTCGGTCTCCGCCGGCTCGTCCCGGTGCAGGCGGACCCGACCGCCGCGCCGCCCGCGCCGTCGCCGGCGCCGCTCGGCCTCGCTCTCGCTCTCGCGCTCCGCATCTTCGTCCGCGCCGGTGGCCTCGCTCGATTCCGCCGCGGCGCCGGCCTCTGGAGCCTCCGCTGCCGACGCGGGGCGGGCGTCGTCCGGGCGCCGGCGGCGACGCCGACGCCGGCGACGCCCGCGTTCGTCCTCGGTTGCCTCCTCGGGCGCCGTCTCGCTCGCCGCGTGCGGGGGCGCATCGGCGCCTTCCGGTTGCTCCTGTCGCTCCTGTCGCTCTTGTCGCTCCGGCCGCTCCCGTTGACGCGGCGGCTCCGGCTGGTCGTCCGCCTCGTCCGGCTCCTCCTCCTCGTCGTCGATTACCGTTGGCGCCTGGATCGGGCGCATCGGCGGCGCCTCGCCCTCGCCGTAAGGGCGCAGCCGCTCAAGGCGGAAGTTCGGCGGGATCAGCGAATCGTCCTGCGCGATCATGACGCGAACGCCGTAGCGCGCCTCGATCTCGTTCAGCGATTCGCGTTTCTGGTTGAGGATGTAGAGCGCGACATTGATCGGCACATAGACGCAGATCTCGGCCGAGCGCCGGCGGATGCCTTCCTCCTCGATCGAGCGCAGCACATAGAGCGCGGTCGATTCGACCGAGCGGATCAGCCCGGTGCCGCCGCAATGCGGGCAGGGCAAGGTCGAGGCCTCGGCGAGCGACGGTCGCAGCCGCTGGCGCGACATTTCGAGAAGCCCGAACGGGCTGATGCGGCCGACCTGGATGCGCGCGCGGTCGTTCTTGAGCGCTTCTTTCAGCCGGCGCTCGACCGCGCCCTGGTTGCGGTGCTCCTCCATGTCGATGAAATCGATGACGATCAGCCCGGCGAGATCGCGCAGGCGCAGCTGCCGGGCGATCTCCTCGGCGGCTTCGAGGTTGGTGCGAAGCGCCGTTTCCTCGATGTTGCGCTCGCGCGTCGAGCGGCCGGAATTGACGTCGATCGCGACCAGCGCCTCGGTCTGGTTGATCACGACATAGCCGCCCGAGCGCAATTGGGCGACCGGCGAGTGGATCGCGTCGATCTGGCTTTCGATCTGGAAGCGGTGGAACAGCCCGATCTGCGGGTCGCGGTAGGGCTGGACGCGCTTGGCATGGCTCGGCATCAGCGTGCGCATGAACGCCTTGGCGGTCTTGTAGCCCTCCTCGCCCTCGACCAGCACCTCGTCGATGTCGCGGGTGTAGAGGTCGCGGATCGAGCGCTTGATCAAATTGCCTTCCTCGTAGATCAGCGCCGGCGCGGTCGATTTGAGGGTCAGGTCGCGGATCTCGTTCCACAGCCGCAAGAGGTATTCGTAATCGCGCTTGATCTCGGCCTTCGAGCGCTCGGCGCCGGCAGTTCGCACGATGACGCCCATGCCCTCGGGAATCTCGAGTTCCTCGAGGATTTCCTTGAGTCGGCGGCGGTCGGGGATGCTGGCGATCTTGCGCGAGACGCCGCCGCCGCGACTGGTGTTCGGCATCAACACGCAATAGCGCCCGGCCAGCGACAGATAGGTGGTCAGCGCCGCGCCCTTGTTGCCGCGTTCCTCCTTGGCGACCTGCACCAGCATGATCTGGCGCCGCTTGACCACCTCCTGGATTTTGTAATGGCGCGAGGAATGCGAACGGCTGCGGCGCTCGGCGTCAGCCTCTTCGACCTCCTCGACCTCGTCGCCGCCCAGGGTCTCGACGGTCTCGGGTTCGGCGCTGCCCGAATCGAGGTCGCGCAACTCGGAGCCCCGCGACCCGACAGTCTTTGCTTCAAACGGCTCGGTGTCGCCGAACTCGCCATTAAAGGGCTCGATGTCGGCAGCGGCGCGATCGTACGCCGGCCCGGCGATGTCGCCGATTTCCGCGGAGACCAGCGACTCCTCGGCGGCGCGCAACGCGATTGCCTGGGGCTCGCGCAACGCCGCCTCGACAACCTCGACCGATGCTGCGGCGCGACCGGCGGAGGCCGCGTCCTCGCGCTGCCAGCCAGGTTCGGCCGGATAGGCTGCGGACACGGCCACGGCATCCGTGTCGGTCGTAGTGCGAAATTGCATCGGGTAGGTTTGCGCCTCGGGGGCGCCGGCCGGGAGCCACGCGGCATCAGGCGCGGCCTCCAGCGACGCATCGACCCAGTCGGCCGGCGAATCTTGCGCGAGCACCGGCACCGCAGGTTCGCCGGGATCACCGCCGGGCTGCGGCTCAGAACCGGTCTCGCCGAACTCGTCGCTGCCGGGTTCATCGTCCGCGTCGGTCATGTCCGGCAGCCGCACCGGCTCGGGCAGCGCCGCGGCGAGCGGCACCCCGGAATCCTCGATGCCGGTATCGGACGATCCGCTATCCGTCGGCTCAAACTCGCGGCCATGCCGGTCGCTGACCGGAATTCGGTAATAGTCCGGGTGGATCTCGCTAAAGGCCAGGAATCCGTGACGGTTGCCGCCGTAATCGACAAAGGCGGCTTGGAGCGACGGCTCGACCCGGGTTACCTTTGCGAGATAGATATTCCCTTTGACCTGTTTTTTTGTCGACGACTCGAAATCGAATTCTTCGAGGCGAGTGCCGCCAGTTACGACCACCCTCGTTTCTTCGGGGTGGGCGGCGTCGATAAGCATGCGCTTTGCCATTCGGGCAGAACTCCCAGGCGCGCGGCTGCGGCCGCTGTAAAGCGATCCGGTGGCGCGGTGCTGTGTGGACGAAAGCTGTTGGGGAGGAAGCCGAGGGCGTTTGATGTCATGGCGTCGCGGAATTGAGGGATCGGCGTCGCGTCAACCACGCTCGGCTTCGGGTTCATACGATCTGCACAGCCCGGCGCTGCAACCCGGCGCGGCGGCAAGAAGCGTGCCGTTGATGCGGGTGCGCGTCGCAGCGCTGCCGGGCGCCTGCCCGGTCGGCGGATTCGCATCACGCAATGTACCGGGCAAACCGCGCCGTCACAACGATTTCCTCAGAGCAGACCGATGCGATGGCAAAGTGATCGCTCTGCGATGGTCGTCAGGGCGGCGGCAGGCGCCCTCTGACGCGGGGACGCACGCTGAAAACCGCCTTGGAATAGCCGCAGCGTTGGCGCATAAGAGGCGCCGCCGCGCGGGAGGCGAGGAATTGCGCGCCTCGCCCGAGCGAAGGGAGCCGGCGCCGCAGCCCATGATGATCAAGCTCGTTCGATTCCTTTTCATCTGTATCGTCCTGGTGGCAATTGGCGGCGGCATCTTCGTTGGCCTGACCCTTTGGTATTTCGGTCGCGATCTGCCCGATTACCAGCAGCTCGCGCGGTACGAGCCGCCGATCACGACGCGGGTCCATGCCGGCGACGGCCGGTTGCTCGCCGAACACGCGACCGAGCGCCGGGTTTTCGTGCCGATCGCGGCGATCCCAAAGCGCGTCATCAAGGCGTTCCTGTCGGCCGAGGACAAGAATTTCTACAGTCATCACGGGTTCGACCCGCTCTCGATGGTGCGCGCCGCGCTGACCGATGTGGGCCGTTGGCGCAGCAATCGCCGGCCGGTCGGCGCCTCGACGATCACCATGCAGGTCGCCAAGAACATGCTGCTGACGAACGAATTGTCGATCAGCCGCAAGGTCAAGGAGATCCTGCTCGCCACCCGCATCGACCAAGCGTTGTCGAAGGATCGCATCCTCGAACTCTATTTGAACGAAATCTATCTCGGCCTCGGGGCTTATGGCGTCGTTGCCGCATCGCTGACCTATTTCAACAAATCGCTCGACGAATTGACGCTCGACGAGGCGGCCTATCTCGCCGGGCTGCCGAAGGCGCCCAACAACTATCACCCGGCGCGATTCCCGCAGGCGGCGAAGGGGCGCCGCGATTGGGTGCTCGACCGCATGACCGAGGATGCCAATGCGACCCCGGCCGAAGCCGCCGCCGCGAAGGCGCAGCCGCTGGCGCTGCGCCGGCGCGAGGAGGCGGAGATCGTCACCGCGCCCTATTTCGCCGAGGAGGTGCGGCGCGAGCTATTGGCGCGCTACGGCGAAAAAGCGCTCTACCAGGGTGGGCTGTCGGTGCGCACCAGCCTCGACCCGCGTATGCAGATCGCCGCGGACAAGGCGCTGCGCGACGGCCTGATTGCCTATGACCGAAGCAAGGGCGGCTGGCGCGGCGCCGTCGGGCAGATCGATCCCGGCCCCAATTGGCCGCGCCGGCTCGACCCCGAACCGCTGCCGGCGGGCGCGGCGAGCGTCGGCTGGCGGCTCGCGGTGGTGCTGCGAACCGAAGCAGACGGCGCGGCAATCGGGCTTAAGGGCGGCGAGAGCGGCCGCATCCCGTTCGCCCAGATGCGGTGGGCGCGGCCGCTGCGCGACGACGGCACGCTCGGGAACTACCCGCGCAACCCGGCCGATGTCGTGAAATCGGGCGACCTCGTGCTGGTCGAGCCGCTGCCCGAGGAGATGGGCAAGGAGCCGGGTAAGGAGGCCGGCAAGGAAACCGGCAAGGCCGCGGCAGCGAAGCCGAAGACGCTGGGCAGCGGCGCGGGAGCGCCGCTCTACAATTTGCGCCAGATCCCCGATGTGTCGGGCGCCCTCGTCGCGCTCGACCCGCATACCGGGCGGGTGCTGGCGATGAGCGGCGGATTCAGCTTTGAATTGAGCCAGTTCAACCGCGCGACGCAGGCCAAGCGGCAGCCGGGATCGTCGATCAAGCCGTTCATCTATCTGACGGCGCTCGAAAACGGCTTCACCCCGTCCACCCTGGTCGACGATTCGCCGGTTTCGATCAGCCAGGGTCCGGGCATGCCGGCCTGGACCCCGTCGAACTACAACGCCAACAAATTTCGCGGGCCGACGCCGCTGCGGGTCGCGCTCGAATTGTCGCTGAATACCGTGACGGCCCGCCTCGCGGCCTCTGTCGGCATCGAGGCGGTCGCGCAGACGATCGAGAAATTCGGCATCATGGACCGCATGCCCCGGATGTATTCGATGGCGCTCGGCGCCGGCGAGACGACGCCGCTGCGTCACACCGCGGCGTACGCGATGCTCGACAATGGCGGCAAGCGCATCACCCCGACCCTGATCGACCGCATCCAGGACCGCAACGGCAAGACCATCTTCCGCGCCGATCAGCGGGCCTGTGAGGGATGCCGCGACGCCGAGTGGAAACAGCAGCCGGTCCCGGCGGTCCCCGACGGTCGCGAGCAGATCGCCGACCCGGCCGCCGCCTTCCAGATCGTCGAGATGATGGAAGGTGTCGTGCAGCGCGGCACCGGCACAATCGTCAAATCGGTCGGCAAGCCGATCGCCGGCAAGACCGGCACGACCAACGACTGGCAGGATGCTTGGTTTGTCGGTTTCAGCCCCGACCTCGCCGCCGGGGTTTTCGTCGGCTATGACGAGCCGGTCAACCTCGGCTCGGACGCAACGGGCGGCCATCTGGCGGCGCCGATCTTTCGCGATTTCATGACCGTCGCGCTGCAGGATGCGCCGCCGAAGGAGTTCCGCACTCCGCCCGGCCTCAGGATGTACCGGGTCAACCCGGCGACGGGTCTCCCCGCCGGTCCCGGCGAGCCGGCGATCTGGGAAGGCTATAAGCCGGGCACCGAGCCCGGCAAGGACCGCGACCGCGGCTTGCGGCCCGCCCCCGGCGAGGAAATCGCCGGCGCGCCGGTCATCGCCAGCCCGGCAAGCGGAACCGGCGGCCTCTACTGAAGTTGTTGTTATCGGCAATCCAAGTTAGAGGTATCACCCTGCGTCTTACTTCGTGTCATCCCGGCGAAAGCCGGGATCCATTCGTCAACCGCTCGTGCGGCTGCCCGGTGGATCCCGGCTTTCGCCGGGATGACAAATTCTAAACCGGCAACTAAAGGAACTAGGCACATGCGCGCCGAGACACAGGCGGTCGTTGACGACATAGTCAAGTCGTTGGCGCTGCTGAGGAGGCATCTTTGACTGGGAAGTTGCAAATCGTCGCCTCGCCGAACTGAACGCCAAGGCCGAAGACCCCAAACTTTGGGACGACCCGGCCGAGGCGCAAAAATTGTTGCGCGAGCGCACCCGGCTAGACCGGGCGATCGACAGCTATCGCCGCATCGAACGCGAAGTCGAGGAGGCGGTCGAGCTGATCGGCCTGGGCGATGCCGAGGGCGATGCGGCGATCGTCGCTGACGCCGAGGCTGTTCTCGACGCGCTGCGCGAGGAAGCCCGCCGCCGCGAGGTCGAGAGCCTGTTGTCGGGCGAAGCGGACGGCAACGATTGCTATCTCGAAGTCCATGCCGGGGCCGGCGGCACCGAGGCGCAGGACTGGGCCGAGATGCTGCTGCGCATGTATGTGCGCTGGGCCGAGGCGCATGGCTACAAGGTCGAGTGGCTCGAGGAGAGCGCCGGCGAGGGCGCCGGCCTCAAATCGGCGACGGTCCGGGTCAACGGCCCCGATGCTTATGGCTGGCTGAAGACCGAAAGCGGCGTGCACCGGCTGGTGCGCATCTCGCCCTTTGATTCGGCCGCGCGGCGCCACACCAGCTTCGCCTCGGCCTGGGTCTACCCGGTGATCGACGAGAAGATCGAGATCGAGATCAACGACAAGGATCTGCGCATCGACACCTATCGCGCGTCAGGCGCCGGCGGGCAACACGTCAACAAGACCGACAGCGCGATCCGCATCACCCACCAGCCGAGCGGCATCGTGGTGCAATGCCAGAGCGAGCGCTCGCAGCACCAGAACCGGGCGCATGCCTTCGGCATGCTGCGCGCCCGGCTGTACGAGGCTGAATTGCAGAGGCGCGAGGCGGTGGTGGACGCGATGAACGCGACCAAGACCGATATTGGCTGGGGCCACCAGATCCGCTCCTACGTGCTGCAGCCCTACCAGATGGTCAAGGATTTGCGCACCGGGGTCGAAAGCGGCAATCCGGCGGCGGTGCTCGACGGCGACCTCGACCGCTTCCTCGCCGCCGCGCTCGCCCAACGCATCGAAGGCGCTGACGCAGTGGCCGGCGGGGGATAGCATCGGGTGGGCGAGACGCCCCGCGGTCCCGAAAAAATGTGGCCGCATCAAAGGCATGTCGAAGCTCAGCCGCAACCCAGAGCAGCTTCCCCGATGAGGATCATCGATTCTCAGGTCCATGCCCACGAGGCGAACCGGCCGAAACGATCCTGGTCCAGGGTGCCGAACTGGCCCGCTCACGTCACCGGCGACGAGATGGTGGCGGCGATGGACAAAGTCGGGGCCGACGGCGCGATCAACGTCTCTCCCTTATCGATGTACCGCTGCCCGAGCGCACATTGACGTTGAAGGCGACGGAGCAAAAGGCATCCCATAACGAGGCTCGTTGCGCCTGAATTTCATTGCAGTGTGCCTCGATGAGACCGAAGATCGCGCTCAACAGCCTCGGAATCTGGGGAATGTCGCCTAAGATGGCTCCCCAGTTGGCATCTCGTGTCTCTCCTGGGCTCCAGGCGTGCGGACCGGGTGCCAACGAGACGAGGCAAAACGATGGTGGCTACTCTTCACGGAGGAGACGGACATATGGCACAAAAAGGTCGCGGGATTTTCATGGTGTACGTTGATATCGACGCCCAGCACGCGGAGGAATTCAACGAGTGGTACACCAAGGAACATCTACCGGAATTGCTGTCGGTGCCGGGCATTCTCTCAGCTTCCCGCTACGAGGCGGTCAAGGGTGGCCCGCAGTACCTGGCATGCTATGAGCTGGAAAGTGTGGCGGTGATGCAGACGCCGGCGTTTACCAGCCGGCCGCGGACGCCGTGGGGACAGAAAGTCTCGCCGTCCGTAATTGGGAAGAATTTGACACGCATTGTCGGGGAACAGATTTACCCGGACGGCGTGGAAATGCCGGAGCGTGGCATGGCGCCGGTGTTGCAGATTGGCCGCATGTCCGTCCCCGCCGAGGTCGATGCGGAGTGGAACGCCTGGTACAGTGGGGAATATGTGCCAGGCTACCGCAAGGTGCCGGGAGTAATCTACGCTCGTCGCTATCGGGTCATCGAGGGTACCAGCGGCTACAGCACGGTCTACGAATTTGCCAGTACCGCCGTGCCCGAAAGCCCGGAGTGGAAGGAGCAACAGCAACATTCCTCGCCCAATTCGCCGCGCATGCGGCAGGCCATGACGCATGCACCGGGTTCTGCCGGGGTGTACGTACGGGCGAATCCCTGAGGTCCAGGGTCCGCCAGATCTCCATTTTGTAAGTCCTGTGCCAGCTGTCTTGGAGCCGCGGGCGCATTTCACCAGAAAGATACGGTTTCACGCGGCGAGCAAACGGCGAGGCAAAGCGCACCCAGGGCCGTCAAGTGGCATGAGCGGCCCGGTTTTCGGGATGAAATCATGATCCGCCGCCATCGGGTACACGACCCCACGGGAGGAGCTAATCCGCCAAGGGCACGAAAGCGGTCAGGCGGTCCCCACCGACGCTCCGACTGGTGTGCCCTTGTCCCGTGAGGTCTTCGAACAGGACAGCGTCTCCAGGGCCGAACCGCCGGGTGGTGCCATCGCCGATCACGACCTCCATCTCTCCTCCGGAGAGGAAAATGGCATACTGGCGGCGCGGCGCATTGTGCCAATCGCTGAAACGGCCGTTGGGCGAACGCGTGAAGGTGATACTGCTGGCGGCCTGCTCGATTGACCTCTCGATGTCAGGTGGGAGCAGGTCCAGGTCCTCAAAGTGTGACTGATCATCCGTGCCGGTATAGCATCTGACAAACGCCATGGGCATTCCTCCTGGGGTCCCAGTGACCGCAGCGAAAGTCCATCGGACCTTGCCCCCGTATTGTCGCGCGGATTATCCAGGCACACAACGGCCAGCACACCCTCGGGGGCAGGCCCGGGCGTAACGGCGGCGTGGCTGCGGGCAGCCGCGCTGCGCTCATTGGGAAAGTACTCTTTAATCCGAGACGGACGTGCTGCGGTCGGCGAATGACGCAGATGGCAGATCGAGCGGTTCCTGCCGCCCGTGATCTGAGTCCGCTCGCGATCAGATAGGAGACTGTCAAACAGCGCGGAAGCGGGACCCGGAATCAGCGCCCAATTGGGACCCACACCGGCGGTTGAGGAGCGGTCGTCCCCGGAGTCCATGGAGGGGACCCGCGCGCGTCGCGCAGTGCCTTCACAAGCGACGGAGCGGCGCGCGTGG
>CAMATN010000033.1 GCA_945861155.1 Rhizobium sp. Q54 | reverse complement strand
GAAACAGCGGCCTCGGCGCCGGATAATTCGGTTTCACTTCAGCACGCCGTGCCATGTTGATTTCCCGTTCACTGGTTGCTTCGCAGCGTCTTTGTCGGCCCGTCGCGGCGGCCCGGCCGGCAGCAGCCCGAATAGCCGCAGAAGCGGCGTCGCCTGGGCGCGCGCGATTTCGAGCGAGCGCATCGCCGGGTTCGGTTTCGACGTTCCGGCGGCCGAGCGCACCGTCACGCCCTCTTTCGCGACGATCTCTGCGGCCGCCCGCTCGTTTGCGAGCAACTCGACCAGCAAAGCGAAACCGCGCGCCGTCGCTGGCGTCAAACCGGCCGCCTCGGGTGCCAATCGAGCCCATTCATCGCGCGCAACAGGCGACAAATGAGCCGGCGCGACGGGTCGGCGGGACTTCATTCTCGGCCCCAAAAAGGTCGGGGTGTCGGGCCGCTCTCACGCGAAGGCCCCCGGCGGTTATTGGCCCCAGATCCCCCAAACATTTGCCCCCCCGGTCCCCCCTCGCCGGTCTGCCGCCACGAGGCAAGCTCGGCCCGCGACTTGACGGCGTGACATGTCGGGCACATCGGCTGCCATCGGCTCTCGTCCCAGAACCGGGCGAGCCACCCCTCGGTCTGGTGCCCGTCGCGGTGATCAACCACCGTTGCCGGCTTGCCGCAGCCGGGTGTGATGCAGACGGGGTGCAGCGTCAGGAACCGACGTCGCGATGCTCGCCACCGCGGCGCCGCGTACAGCACCGCCCGCTGCTGGTTGCCGCGCTCCATGGGGGAGGGCAACGGCGCCACGCGGGCGGACAGGTCGACACGGCGCAGACCGGTGCCGGCGGCGAGGCGTCGGGGTTTCATTCGCCCACCCATCCCCGTTGCCGCAGTCATGTAGCAGCAGCCCCCCTAAAGGGGGGGACTGCGGCAGACTGCGGCAGACTGCGGCAGGTGCCTCGGTTTGCCGCAGTCTGCCGCAGTCGTGATTTTCTGACTGCGGCAAGCCTACTCGCCGCTACACAAGCCATTGTCCTACCTCGATAAACTTCTTGTTCATGCGCCTGTCATCCTTGCGGGTGACGACCCGAAGTGCACCAGTCGCAAGCCAGCCAGCGACTAAGGCACGGATTTGCGCCTTCGCGGCCTTGTCGGATGCATCTAATCCGAGAACATCGGCGACAACTATTCCCGCCCACGTTGTGCTTCGCTGGTCCTCCCGCCACTCGCCATGGCCGATGCGCCGCTGCACCTCCTTGGCGTCCTCGGGGCCGACCTCGGCGAACGGATCGGGCCATGACCAGGGTTCGACGACACCGACGTAGTCGCCCTTCGGATCGTACGTCGCATCGCCATTGCCGAGCGGCACCCCGACGATATGTCGCCACGTCACCTTGTCGCTGCGCGGCGCGAGGTTCGACTTGCCATTGGTTATGCTGAAATAGCTCGCCGGGTTCTCGATGTTGGCGCGCTCGGCCTCCTCTTTGGTCATGCCGTTGAGCACTTGCGCCGAGCGGACCGCGGCGAGTAATGCGCTGGCGCCGCGTGCATCCTCGGCCGTCAGGACTTGCCCCGGTGCGGCCTTTCGCGCGTGGTGCACAAGTTCGATGGCGCAGCCGGTGGTCTCGGCAATCGCTGCCCACTGCCGCGCCACTGCGGCGATCTTCGTATTGTCGTTCTCGGCAACGGCATGGCAGGCGACGAACGGGTCGATTTGCAGCACGTCGAGCGCCTTGGCGAGGATCTCGGCTTTGATAGCTTCGACCACCGGCACCGCGATCTCGATACCGTCGCGGCTTTCGGTTGCAATGACGATGTCGACCTTGCGACCCGAGTCGACGAACAGGCGATCGCCGATGTCGTCGGCAGTTATCCCGTAGTGCAGGGCGGCAGCGGCAAAGCGACGTTGCAGCTCGTCTTCCGGATCTTCGAGATTGATCTGCCAGACCCGCAGTTTGCCGGCGGGCTCATCCCCGAGCAGCGGGCGGCTGGTGACCATGGCCAACGCCTCAGCGACCGTGAGCGAGCTCTTGCCGTAGCCGCCGGGCGCAATCTTCCCCGACACGAAGCGCCGGATCAGGTGGCGACCGTATAGGAACTGCCGGCGCGGTATCGTGCGCGGGTCAACCCACCTGAACGGGGTAGCCGCAATCACCCGTCGGCTCGTGTCGTGCCCGTTCGATTTCGCCTCGCGGTGGCGTTTCCGTTCGTCCTCAGCTTCGGCGCGCAGGTCAGGGTCGCTCTCGTAAATCGCGTCAGGCACGGCGCGCCTCGCGCGGTTGCCTCTGGCCTTCGGCGAAAGCGCGCGCGACTTTTGCCTCGATCTCCCGGCCGAGCCACGGGCGCCGCGGATCATGGTTCGGGATCTGACGAGCAGCCCATTCGAGCGCGCGGCGCGCGAAGCTGGCCGGAATAGCGTCGGCGCCGGCGAGCGTGCCAATCGCGAAGGCCTCGCCGTTGATCGTCGCCTCTTGCTCGCCGGCCGGTGCGGTGATGATTTTCCGGCATGCGCTGTCAAGTGCGGCCTCGGCGTAGCGTGACAGGCCGGTTTCCGGCTTGACCGGTTCCGCGGCCGCTTCCCGTTCCACCTCGCGCGGCAGCAGCGCCGCCGGGACCTCGGTGAGCGGCACCGTGTCAAGATTCCAATGGGGGTCCCAGGAATACCCGCTGCCCGGCGACGGCACGATCACATAGCCGCCATCGCCGCGCCAATCGAGCCCGGGCCCGATCCCGCGACCTCGGGCGCCGCCGGTGTTGCGCAGACCGGCCGCGGGGCGCCGGAAATACAGGTGCAGTCCGCCGCTCGCGGTGTGCACCATCGGCGTATCGGGCAGGATCGCGAAGCCGAGATCGTCGAGCGTGTCGTACCCGTTGGCCTCGGGTCGCTTCACGTCGATGTCAAGCACCACGGCACCGATCGCCGCGCCTGTCGGCACGCCAATCAGCGCGCCAGGCCATCGCCTCTGCCAGGCCGCGATAATGGCCGGGTCTGTCGACGCGTCGTGAAAACCGTGCTCGGTGAGCGGTCGCTTGTGTGCGGGGCCCGGCTCGGGATTGCAAGGGAAGCGCGGCCATCCCGGCGGGATCATGCTCATGCCGCATCCCTGTTGCCGCGCCGGCGCTCGGCATCTGCGCGGCGCGCGGCCGATGCGCTGGCGATCTGCTCGGCGACCAGCGCCAGCCCACACTTCGTCTCGCCGTCCTTGCCAACCCATGAGCGGAGCGTTGCCCGGCCGGCGATGGCGACGGCGCCGCCCTGGCGGTGCGCGAGGATCTGTTCTACCTGATCGCCGAACGCGATCACTGATACGAGGATCGCCCCGTCATCGGTCGCGACGCGGATCGTCGCGGTGGCGAAGTCGCCCTGGGCACCACTGCGGCGGGTCGGGTCGGCGATCAGCGAGCCGGTAACGAGTGCGTGGATGCTCATGGCGCGAGCCCGCTGACGAGATGTCGGATCAGCGTTCGCTCGCTGTCTTCTGCCGTCTTCAGGATCTCGAATTGGTCGGGTGGGAGATGCTGCTCGATCGCCTGCTGCACCAAGTCCCGGAGCCGACCTGGCTCGATCGCATCAAGCTCGACCGAGATGTCCCCGAACCCCTTGGCCCGGCTGTCGCTCGTTTTGGTCGGCCGGGTCGGCAACCTCCATGCATGGATCTGATCGAGGGTTACCGCGATGCGCTCAAAGATGATGTCCGCGTCGGGCGCCAGCTCCCGCAACGTCTGCTCGATCTTCTCGCCGGCGTTCACCCCGGACGGGTCGAAGTCGCCGAGGTGATAGACGTAGGTGGGCAGGCCTAGAGCGGTGATGTACTCGGCCGCGCCGTGCAGGAAGGACAGGGAGGCGTAGCCCCGCGCCACCATCAACGGCACGTCGTACAAGGCGGTGACCGGCAGCACGACGCCGGCCAGTGCGTCCTTTTCGAGCCATACCTCGACATAGGTGCCGGCGTCGGTCCACAGGGCTTTACGGTAGAGGCGCGCCGTCTCGTCGAGGGCTTCCTGGATGCTGCCGAAGGTGTTCGGCTTGCGCTGCCACCGGGTGTTGTCGGCGAGCCAGGCATAGGGGAGCGCCCCCGACCGGCGCATCTGCACCAGATCGGTCTGCACCATCGAGTAGCCGGCTTCGGACTTCTCGACGATGTTGTGGACCGTCGCCTGGTAAAAGGCCTGCCTCACCGTCATCGGTTTCATCGCCGAGACGATCTCGATCAGCTGAGCTCGGCGCTGCTCGACCTCGGACTTGGTGGCCCGGCGTCGTTTTATGTGGCAGGCCGGATAAACCTCGGCGGCGGCCGTCATGCTTCCCACCCGTCAACGGTGAGCAGCCTCGCGACCGGGTGCTTCGGGTGCAGCTCGCGGACCGGCCAGTCGTCGATAAAGAGGAAACCGTGTTTCCAGAATGCGGCGCGCACGACGCCAACCGGCGGGCGCTCGCCAAGCTGCTGCACCGCGGCGCCGTGGTTGAGCGCTTCGACCGAGAGTGCTTCGGCGAGACCGGCCGTCGTCGGCGTGACGCGGTGGGCATCCTGCAGCTGATCGAGGATCTTGTTAGCCTGCCGCCACTGCCGCGGTGACCCAATGCGGATCACCTCGCGGCAAAGCCGCTCCACGCGCTCCCGGCGCGACTCGGGCTTCTCTCGGGCGCCGCTCATGGCCGCACCTCGAACAGCGCCTCAGCAGCCCGTTGCGCGGTGCGGTGAGTTTGCGATAATGTTGGTCCGTCCAGCCTGCTTTCGAAGTCAGCGGCCCGCCCTTGCCCGGCGGGTCGTTTTCGTTTCGGCGGCGGGTGCTCCCAGCCGCGCCGGAATTGTGGATTGCGGATCGGATCGGATTGCAGAGCGTAGGCGGCGGCGTCCATCAGGCGCCTCCGCAATCGGTGGGACACTCCCGCCGAAAAGCCGCGGTATAAGGTGAGATTGCTTTGTCCCACCGGATGACGCGAAGCTTTGATTCGCCTATAAAAGAGAGGCCCGGGTCCGGCCTCCACCGACCAAGCCCGCCGCCGGGTACATAAGGACGGATACATAAGGGGAGCACGACGATGCTGGTCATGGACGCGATCACCGAGATCCTGAAGCGCGAGGGCATCGGGACGATGTTCTGTTTTCCGACGACGCCGATCATCGAGGCGGCGGTGGCGGGCGGCATGCGCCCGGTGATCTGCCGCCAGGAGCGGGTCGGGGTGCACATGGCCGATGGCTGCGCCCGCGTCACCAACGGGAAGCCGGCCGGCGTTTTCGCGATGCAATACGGTCCGGGCGCCGAGAACGCGTTCGCCGGCATCGCCTCGGCCTATTCCGATTCGACCCCGATCCTGCTGTTGCCGCTCGGCCATCCGCGCGAGACCGCGCAGATGTTTCCGCTGTTCAACTCGACCCGCACCTATGCCAGCGTTACGAAGCACGTCGAGCCGGTGCTGCTGCCCGAGCACACCGTCCCGGCGATGCGGCGCGCCTTCAACGCGCTGAAGAACGGCCGGCCCGGCCCCGTCATGGTCGAGGTGCCGGCCGATGTGATGACCGCCGAATTCGCCGGCAACGAGGTCGATTACACCGCGATCCGCGCCAGCCGCTCGGCCGGCGACCCGCGCGACATCGACGACGCGGCCAAGATGCTGCTGGCGGCGAAGTCGCCGATCGTGATCGCCGGGCAGGGCGTGCTCTATGCCGAAGCGAGCGACGAACTCGTCGCGTTCGCCGATCTGCTGGGCATCCCGGTGATGACGACGACCGACGGCAAGAGCGCTTTCCCCGAGGACCACGCGCTGGCGTTGGGCTCGGGCGGCGTCGTCTATACCGGGCACGGCCGCCAGTTCCTGCTCGATTGCGATGTGATCTTCGCGATCGGCACCAGTCTGACGCGCCACAACATCTCGACCCCGATCATCCCGGACGGCAAGCGCATCATCCACGCCACCAACGACACGCGCGATCTGCACAAAGCCAACGACACCGAATTGGGGATACTCGGCGACGCCAAGCTGGTGTTGCAGCAGCTGATCGAGGCGGTGAAAGACCGGTCCGGCGGCAATCCGGCGGCGACCGGCGCGCGCCCGCGCATCGCCAGCCTCAAGGCGGAGTGGCTGGCGCGCTGGGAGAGCAAGCTCCGGTCGACCGAGCGGCCGATCAACCCCTATTTCGTGATGTCGGAATTCATGCGGGTGATCCCGTCGGCGGACGCGATCGTGACCCACGATTCGGGCAGCCCGCGCGACCAGTTGCTGCCGTTCTACCAGGCGGTCAAACCGCGCGGCTATATGGGCTGGGGCAAGTCGCACCAGCTCGGCACCGGCCTGGGGCTCGCGATCGGGGCCAAAATCGGCATGCCCGACAAGATGTGCGTCAATTTCATGGGCGACGCGGCGTTCGGCATGACCGGGCTCGATTTCGAGACCGCGGCGCGCTGCGGCATCCCGATTACGACGATCGTCCTCAACAATTCGACGATGGCGATCGAGACCCACGCGATGGCGTATTCGCACGAAAAGCTCCGCACCCGCGACCTCGGCGGCAATTACGCCAATCTGGCGCAGGATCTGGGCGGCTGGAGCGAGCGGGTCACCGATCCGGGCGAAGTCGGCGGCGCCATCCTGCGCGCCCGCCGGGTCAACGAGAGCGGCCGCGCCGCGCTCCTCGAATTCATCACGTCAGCCGAAACCGCCTTCTCCCACCGCCGCGGCGCCGCGTAGAAAATCGACCGGACGTCGCCGCGTCATTGAAGTGCGGGGGATACAATGAACCTTTGGTCATCGGCCTACCCTCGGCCAGGCCGCCTTAGGCGGTGGTCGCTTGCTTCCATGGCCTTGCTGGCGGTCGCCTGCCTGGCGGCTTTTCCGGCTTACGCCGAGGGCAGCGCGGCGACGCCAAACCCGGATCGTGTAGCGGGTGTTTCAAAACCGCCTCGCCCAGGTCCTTCCGCGCCTGACGAGGCGGCCCGGGCTCGGGTCAACGCGGCTTACGGGAAGCTGCCGATAAGCTTCGAGGCCAATCGCGGCCAAACCGATTCGCGCGTGGACTTTCTGTCGCGCGGCAGCAATTACAGCCTCTTTCTGACATCGACCGAGGCGGTCGCCGTATTGCGCAATGGAACCTCCGGCGATTCCTCCGTCCTGCGCATGGAGCTGGTCGGCGGCAATCCCAGGCCGTCGGTCGAAGGACAGGAGCCGCGTTCCGGAAGGTCCAATTACTTCATCGGCAACGATCCGGCCCAATGGCATACCGGGGTACCCAGTTTTGCCAGGGTAAAATACGGCGATGTATGGCCGGGCATCGACCTCGTCTATCACGGCAGTCAGCGGCAACTCGAATACGATTTCATCGTCGCCCCGCACGCCGACCCCGAGCCCATCCGGCTGAGCTTCCAAGGCACACGGGAGATGCGCGTCGATGGCAATGGCGATCTCGTGTTGCAGCTATCCGGCGGCGAACTGCGCAACCGCAAGCCGGTCGCGTATCAAGAAATCGACGGCGTCAAATCGATCGTGTCCGCGAGTTACGTGATCGACAGCGGGAACACGGTCGCGTTTCGCCTGGGCGCTTACGATCCCGCGGTCGCCCTGGTGATCGATCCGACCGTGGTGTATTCGACCTATCTAGGGGGCAGCGGCTACGACAATGCCTTTGGAATCGCGGTCGACGCCGCCGGCAACGCTTATGTGACCGGATTCACGCGCTCGACGGATTTCCCGACCACCGCGGGGGCCTTCCAGACGACCAATCCGGGCGTCATCGCCTTTGTAACCAAGCTCAATCCCGCCGGCTCGGGCCTCGTCTACTCGACCTACCTCGGAGGCGGCACTGCCGATGCGATCACGGTCGACGCCGCCGGCAACGCTTATGTGGCCGGAAGGACGGACTCGACGGATTTCCCGACCACCGCGGGGGCCTTCCAGACGACCAATGCGGGCATCACCGCCTTTGTAACCAAGCTCAATCCCGCCGGCTCCGGCCTCCTCTATTCTACCTATCTCGGCGGCAGCGGAGACGACAGCGCCTCAGGGATCGCGGTCGACGCCGCCGGCAACGCTTATGTTACCGGATTCACGTTGTCGACGGATTTCCCGACCACCGCGGGGGCCTTCCAGACGGTCAATCCTGGCGGAGTTAGCGGAGTTAGCGCCTTTGTGACCAAGCTCAATCCCGCCGGCTCCGGCCTCCTCTACTCGACCTATCTCGGGGGCAGCAGCACCCAATCAGGACTCACCCAATCAGGAAACGGAATCGCGCTTGGCGCCGCCGGCAACGCTTATGTGACCGGATACACGGTGTCGACGAACTTCCCGACCACCGCCGGGGCCTTCCAGACGACCTTTGCGGGGGGCGATGGGTATCTCGGTGACGCCTTTGTGACCAAGCTCAATCCGGCCGGCTCGGGCCTCCTCTACTCGACCTACCTCGGCGGCAGCGGTGCCGACAGCGCCTCAGGGATCGCGGTCGACGCCGCCGGCAACGCTTATGTGACCGGAACCACGCACTCGACGGATTTCCCTATCACCGCGGGGGCTTTTCAGGCGACCAACCACGGTGGTCCGCGTGACGCGTTTGTCACCAAGCTCAATCCCGCCGGCTCTGGCCTCCTCTACTCGACCTACCTCGGCGGCAGCAGAGACGACGGCGCCCGAGGGATCGCGGTCGATGCCGCCGGCAACGCTTATGTGACCGGACCCACTAGTGCGACGGATTTCCCGACCACCGCCGGGGCCTCCCAGACGACCTTTGCGGGGGGCGATGGGTATCTCGGTGACGCCTTTGTGACCAAGTTCAATCCCGCCGGCTCCGGCCTCCTCTACTCGACCTATCTCGGGGGCAGCGTCGGCGAAGTTAGCAGTGGTATCGCGATCGACGCCGCCGGCAACGCCTATGTGACCGGAGAGACGCCGTCGACGAACTTCCCGACCACCGACGGGGCCTTTCAGACGACCTATGCGGGCGTAGTTGACGTCTTTGTGACCAAATTGGCCCTGAAACAGCGGGTCCTGTGCTGCGGCGATTTCAACGGGGACAACAAAGACGATATTCTGTGGCGCAACAGTGACGGCACCCTCTACGAGTGGTGGCTGAGCGGGACATCCGAGATCGGCGGCGGCTCGCCCGGCGTCGTGGGCGCCGATTGGGCCGTCGTCGGGATCGGTGATTTCAACGGCGATGGCAAGGCCGACATCCTCTGGCGCCACAATTCGGGCGAGGTGTACCTGTGGCTGTTGAATGGGACCGCCATTCTGTCGGAGAGCTCGCTCGGTGTGGTGACCAACGATTGGCAGGTCGCCGGAATCGGCGATTTCAACGGCGACGGCAAATCCGACATTCTGTGGCACCATACCTCCGGCTTGGTCTACGAATGGCTGTTGAACGGGACCGCCATTCTTTCGGCGGGCTCGCCCGGTACGGCGACCAACGATTGGCAGATTGCCGGGATCGGCGATTTCAACGGCGATGGCAGGTCCGACATCCTGTGGCGCCACGCCTCCGGCTTGGTCTACGAATGGTTGATAGATGGAACCACCATCAGCAGCCAAGGCTCGCCGGGTTCTGCGGGGAACGATTGGCATGTTGCCGGAATCGACGATTTTAACGGCGATGGCAGGTCCGACATCCTGTGGCGCCACACCTCCGGCCTGGTCTACGAATGGCTGTTGAACGGAACCACGATCAGCAGCGAGGGCTCGCCGGGTTCTGCGGAGAGCGACTGGCAGATTGCCGGAATCGGCGATTTCAATGGCGACGGCAAGTCCGACATCCTCTGGCGCCACACCTCGGGCCTGGTCTACGAATGGCTGATTGACGGAACCATCCTCAGCAGCCAAGGCTCGCCGGGTTCTGTGGGGAACGACTGGCAGATCGAGTAGGCGCCGCACGGCGGCCTTGCCGCCCTTCCACCCGCTCGCCCGCTCATGTAAAAGCCGTTAACATGAGCTGGTCGAGAACATGAGCTGGTCGAAGCCGGGCGATCGCGATGGCAGGCGCGCCTACCACCACGGCAATCTGCGCGAGGCGCTGATCCGCGCGGCGCTCGACCTGATCGCGCAGAAGGGGCCGGCCGGGTTCACCTTTGCCGACGCGGCGCGCTGGGCCGGGGTCAGCTCGGCGGCGCCCTATCGCCATTTCCGCGATCGCGAGGCATTGCTGGCCGATGTCGCCCGCCGCGGCTTCGAATTGTTCGAGGCGGCGCTGAGCCGGGCCTGGGACGATGGCCGGCCCGACCCGTACCGGGCGTTCGAGAGTGTCGGCCGGGCCTATCTCGCCTTCGCGCGCGGCGAGCCGGCCTATTACTCCGCGATGTTCGAGGCCGGCATCCCGCTGGATGCCGATGCCGGTCTGCGCGACGCGGCGGGTCGCGCCTTCGAGGTGCTGCGCCACGCCTCGGAGACGCTGTGCACCCGCGTGCCGCCCGACAAGCGGCCGCCGGCGCTGATGATGAGCCTGCACATCTGGGCATTGTCCCATGGCGTCGCGTCGCTGTTCGCGCGGGGCGATTCCGGGCGGCGCCCCTTGCCGATGGCCCCCGAGGAGCTGCTCGAAGCCGGCGTGCTGATTTATCTGCGCGGCCTCGGTCTGATCGCTGAGCCGCATAAACCGGAAAATTGATGCATCTTCCAATCCGCACTCCCGCTTGACAGCGCGAGGCGCGCGCCTATGTTAATGTGCTATACATTCACATGAGGGAACGCGATGAACCCCGTCGCATGGCTCGACGACATCGGCAAGCCGGCCTGGATCGCCGTGGTGATCGTCAGTTTTGTATTGGCTTGGCCGCTTGGCCTGGTGGTGCTCGGATATCTGATCGGGAGCGGACGAATGGGATGCTGGACAAATCGGCGCGGCGAGGCTTGGCAGCCGCGCATGGACCGCATGCAGGAACGCGCGGCGCAATGGTGGGGTCAGGCGACGGCGGCTGGCCCGTCGTCTGGATCAGGGGGCGGACCGGGAGGTGGCCCCACGAGCGGCAACCGGGCCTTCGATGAGTACCGGGTCGAGACGCTGCGACGGCTCGAACAGGAAGAACGCGAGTTCAAGGAGTTTCTCGACCGGCTGCGCCAAGCCAAGGACAAGGCCGAATTCGATCAGTTCATGACCGAAATGCGCCGCCGTCCCGATGCGCCCGCGCCGCAAACACAGAGTTAATGCCCATGAATCCCTCTCCCGCAATGCGGGAGAGGGTGGCTCGCCCGAAAGGCGAGCCGGGTGAGGGTGCCGACAACGAGTCCGATTATCGCCCCCTCACCCCAGCCCTCTCCCCCGATGGGGGAGAGGGAGGTTTTTATTGCCCGCCATTGCGCCCGATAAAGTCGAGCGTCGCCGCGACGCTCGGCTCGGCATGGGTTGCCGCGACGTGATAGGAATTGCCCGGCAACACGATCAGCTCCGATCCGGCGATCTGCTGCTGCCACGCGCGGGTTTCGGCGACGCTGGCGAGGCCGCTCTCCTCGGTCGTGATGACGAGGGTCGGGCAGGCGATTCTGGGCAGGTCGGCGCGAATATCGGCGCAGGCGATCGTCCCCATGAAGCCGAGCTGGGTCGACGCGGCGGTGCGCCCCATGAACTTGCACCACCACTCGAAGCCCTCCGGCGGAAACGCGCCGCCGAGCCGGTTGGCCATGTTCTGCCGCGCCCAGTGCTCGACTCCGTGCGTCTCGAACATCTCGACGATTTGGGGGACCGCCTCGGCGGCGCCGGCGCGCAACGGCGGCGGCGTGCCGACCACGGTCAGGGTCTTGACCCGCTCGGGACGGCGCGCGGCGAAGGCGCGAGCCACCGTGCCGCCGATCTTGGCGCCGACCAGATGAAAGCGGTCGATGCCGAGATGGTCCATCAGCAGGCAGAAATCCTCGATCAGCCGGTCGAGCGTCCATTTGTAGTCGCGCGGCATCGCGCTCGATCGGCCGAAACCGCGCATATCGGGCCGCACCACCCGGTATTGCCGCGCCAGCGCCGGGACCCACGCGTACCAGGCCAAGCCGCTTTCGGCATTGCCGTGCAGCATTAAAACCGTCTCCGGCCGGCGCCACGGATCGGTGAAATCATCGACCGCGTAATGCATGTCGAGATCGGTCGACGGGCGGAAATCGGGCATGACGTCTCTCCCTAAGGCAGTTCGCGCGGCGTTCGAACTCACGGCGTTTTCGCTGTAGCCTCCTCGCGTCACGTCACCGGGATATGGGGATGATGATTTTTTCGTCGATGACAAAGGATTTGATCCGGCCGATGAACAGCGCGCCGTCATCATGCAGCCGCTTGGCCTCGGCCGAGGCGTTGGCCAGGTCCATCGCGGCGCGGTCGTCGAACCACAATTCCGCGATACCGTCTATGTCGACATCGGTCGTCCGAATGTCGGCGCGGTGGCGCTCCTCGATGATGTGGTTCTGTACGTAGCGGCGCACGCCCGGAACGGCGTGCGCCAGCGGCGCGTGAATCTCGATCCAATGGCGGACGAACTCGTCGTGCGACAGCTCGGGCCGGCGGGTCAGCAATCCGATCGATTTGATCATGGCGGCTCCTCGCGCGTATCCGCCGATGCTCGCGCTCCCGGTCGATCGAGGCAAGCACAGAAACGCCCCCGAGGGGACCCGGGGGCGTTTCAACTCGCTTGCCGCCGTGAAGCTGCTCGAAAGCAACCGCGGCAGCGTTAGGATTAAGCCGCCTGGCGGTGCTCGGCGACCTGCGGCTGGGCCTGCTCGGTGCTCGCGATCGCCACCGTGCGGGGCTTCATCGCCTCGGGCACCTCGCGCACCAGGTCCACATGCAGCAGCCCGTTATCGAGGCTGGCGCCGGTCACCTTGAGGTGATCGGCGAGGCTGAAGCGCCGCTCGAACGCGCGCCGGGCAATGCCGCGGTGCAGGTAGCGGCCGCTCTCATCCTCCTGCTGCGCCTTGCCGGTCACGATCAGCGTGTTCTCGTGCACGGTGATGTCGAGTTCGTCGCGCGCGAACCCGGCCACCGCCATCGTCAGGCGATAGGAATCCTCGGCGGTCTTCTCGATGTTATAGGGCGGGTAGGACAGGGCCGAGTTGTCGACCCGGGTCGCGGTGTCGACCATGCGCGCCAGCCGATCGAAGCCGATCGTCGACCGGAACAGCGGAGCGAAATCAAAGCGTTCCATAACCATATCCTCCAGTGAGCAACATGGATTGCGGCGCCCGCCCGTGGGCCGGGGGCCAGTCTTGCGCAGCCCCGGTATTGGCGACCGCGCGGATATTTAGATAGTTGCTCGGAAGACTGGTTCAAGGAAAATCAGCACTCCCTGAGAGGAGTGCCAGAGTTGGCCTATCGCCGACTATTGCGCCGGGCCGTCCTGCGGCTTCACGCCGAAACTCCCGAAGCGCCGGTTGAACCGCGCGAGCTGGCCGCCGGTGTCGAGCAGGCGCTGCTGGCCGCCGGTCCAGGCCGGGTGCGATTTCGGGTCGATGTCGAGGCGCAGCGTGTCGCCGGCCTTGCCGTAGGTCGAGCGCGTCGCATAGGTGGTGCCGTCGGTCATGACCACCGTGATGTCATGATAATCCGGGTGAATGCCTTGTTTCATCGCTCAACCTCTGGGCTTGCCGTCGCCGGCGCGGCCGGTATATAGCGGTACGCTTGCGATTCTGCAATCCAGCCGTCCCGAAAACCGGGGGCGTTCCCGTTTGACAGGCCGCCGGTCGCAGTGATACCGACGCATGTCTTTATCATGAGCGGATCGATGCCGCGGATCGTAATCGGCGACGGCGCGCTCTATTATGAGCGCCAAGGTATTGGCTTCCCGGTCCTCTTCGTAACCGGGCTCGGCGGATTCGCCTCGTTCTGGCACGATCAGGTCGCCGCGTTTGCGAAAACCTTCGACGTCGTCACCCACGACCATCGCGGGATCGGGCAGAGCGATCTGACGCGCAGCGGGTTCACCGTCGACCGGATGGCCGCCGATGTAATCGGGTTGATGGACGCGCTCGAAATCGAGCGGGCCCATATCGTCGGCCATTCGACCGGCGGCGCGATCGCGCAGATCCTCGCGGTCGAGCATCCCAAGCGGCTTGCCAGCGTGGTCCTGTCGGCGAGCTGGACCAAGCCCGATGCCTATTTCCGGCGCCTCTTCGGGCTGCGCAAGGACATCCTGCTGCGCCTCGGCCCGAGCGCCTATGTCCAGGCGAATTCGTTGTTGCTGTACCCGAGCTGGTTCGTCGCCCGCAACAACGAGCGCTTGCGGCAGCTGGAAGCCCAAAACCTCGCCGTGTTTCCGCCGACCGAGATCGCCGCCAGCCGCATCGACGCGATCCTCGCGTTCGACCGCACCGAGCAGCTGTCGCGGATCAAGACCCCGACCCTCGTCGTCGGCGCCGAGGACGACATCGTCACGCCGGCCTATTTCTCCGAGGAGTTGGCGCGGCTGATACCGGGAGCCGAGATCAAGATCTTCCCGCGCGGCGGACATGCGTTCACCCAAGTGCGGGCGCGCGAGTTCAACCAGGCCGTGTTGCCGTTTCTGGCCTCGCACACCCCCGGCTGAACGGAAATCGCCGCGCCCCGCGTATTGGGGTCTTGTCGGCGCTTAAGGCTTCCTCAATATGTCAAACTTAAAGCTGTGGCAGCTTCCCCTGGGGAGTGGGCTCTCCGAGCCGCACATCCGATCGAGGTCAGAGGCCGATGGCCGCTAGCGACGATGCGCTGTTAAGCCGGTTGTCGGCTGCTCTCGAAGCAGCAGGCGATATTGCCTATTCCTGGGAGCTCGATGGCGACGGGCTCGATTGGCTCGGCCGGCTCGCCCCGGCCGGGATCGAGTTTGCCGTCGAGCTGACCAGCGGGCGCAGCTTTGTCGGCCGTATCCATCCGGACGATCTGGTGCATCGCCAGCTCGCCCTCGCCGCCCATTTCGATGCCGACGCGGCTTTTGACTGCGAGTACCGCTTGCGCGACGCCGATGGCGGCTTTGTCTGGGTGCACGAGCGCGGCCGGGCCAAACGCGACGGCGCGGGTCGGCCGCAGGTCGTGCTCGGCGTAATCCGCGCCATCGGCGAGCGCCGGGCGCAACAGACGCGCCTCGAACGCCTCGCCAATTACGATGAGCTGACCGGCCACTTCAATAAGAGCCGCCTGCGCGAGGCGGTCGACCAGCTGATCGCCGCGAACCAGCGCCGCCACAGCCCGGCCGCGCTTCTGTCGGTCGGCATCGACAACATGACGACGATCAACGAGGTGTTCGGCTATGAGGCGGCCGATACCGTGCTGGTCGAGCTCGGCCGCCGCCTCGACAATTGCCTGCGGGTCAGCGATCTGATCGGCCGCCTCGGCGGTGATCGGTTCGGCATCGTCCTGTCGCATTGCCCGGCCGACAGCATCGGTTCCGCCGCCGAGAAGATCCTGGCGGCCGTCAACTCGACCCCGGTGACCACCGCCCGCGGGCCGATCTATGCGACGGTGTCGATCGGCAGCGCATCATTCCCCGATCAGGGCCTCACCTCCTACGACGTGATCACCCGGGCGGAGAGCGCACTGGCCGACGCCAAGCGCGCCGGGCGCGACTGCCATACCCATTACCGCATGACCGACGAGCAGCGCGAGCGCCAGCGCCGCAGTCTGTCGATCAGCGAGGATGTCCGAACGGCGCTGCGG
This sequence comes from Rhizobium sp. Q54, assembly GCA_945861155.1. GTDB lineage: Bacteria > Pseudomonadota > Alphaproteobacteria > ATCC43930 > CGMCC-115725 > DATARH01. The sequence goes on along the minus strand of CAMATN010000033.1, from coordinate 25,514 downwards.
GAAGATCGCATCCTGTTCGCGTTCCAGCCGGTGGTGTCGGCCGTAACCGAACAAGTCGATCATTACGAGTGCCTGCTGCGTATGCGCATGCCGGACGGGCGCTTGGTCTCCGCGGCCGAATTCGTCCCGATCGTCGAACAGCTCGGCTTCATCCGGCTGATCGACCGCTTCGTGCTGGACATGACGCTGGCCGAGCTGGCGGCGCATCCGACGGTCAGGCTTGGCTTCAACATCTCAGGCCTGACGGCGGCCGATCGGCCCTGGCTGCGCTCGCTGATCGCGCAGGTGCGCAACCGGCCCGACCTCGCCGGCCGGCTGGTCGTCGAGATTACCGAGACCGCGGCGCTCTACGACATCGAGGAATCCGCCCGCTTCGTCAGCGCGCTGCGCCATGCCGGCTGCCATGTCGCGCTCGACGATTTCGGCGCCGGGCATACGTCGCTCCGTCACCTGCAGAGCCTCGCGGTCGATACCGTCAAGATCGACGGTTCGTTCATCCGCAATCTCGCCGGCAGCCCGGACAGCCAGGTCTTCCTGCGGCACCTGCTCGGTCTGGCCAAGGGGTTTGGCTTTATGACCGTCGCCGAGGGCGTCGCGACAGCCGAAGACGCGGCGATATTGCAGCGCGAAGGCGTCGGGTTTCTGCAGGGCTATTACTTTGGCCGGCCTTCGCTCGACCGCCCCTGGCTCAGTCCGGGGTACAATCACGGGCCCAATCCCCGGCTGGTCCACACGTCGCCGGAATCGTTCGATCCGGACGATGACCGCCGCGCCGCGGCAAAGCTGGCCGCAAGCGGCAACTGAGACGGCCGGCCTCCGGTCAGCCTCGGTCAGCCCTGTTTCCGGTCTTTCCCGAGCGCCTCGAGCTGCTGGCGCATGGCCTCGATCTGCGCCTCCAGCCGGCGAAGACGTGGGTCTTCGGGTTCGCCCCCCTGCCCCGCTGCCGTCTGCGGCGGCCGGCCCCCTGGGGCCTGTGACGCCTGCCCCGTACCCGACGGCGCCTCTCCCATTCCCGGTCGCTCGCGCGCATAGGGGGACAGCATTTTCAGCGCGCGTTCGAACAGCGCGATGTTCTGCTTGCCCATCTCCTCGAACTGACCGAACGGAAAAATGCCGAAGGTCGTGCGCAGGGAGTTGCGCATCTGATCCTGGTTGCTCGAGAAGGCGCTCATCGCCTGCTCCAGATAGCCCGGCACCAGAAACTGCATGCTGTCGCCGTAAAATCCGATCAACTGGCGCAGAAAGCCGATCGGCAACAGGTTCTGCCCCTTTTGTTCCTGCTCGACGATGATCTGGGTCATGACGGAGCGGGTGATGTCTTCGCCTGATTTGGCGTCGTAGACGACGAAGTCGCCGCCGCCCTTGATCATCGTGGCGAGATCGTCGAGCGTCACATAGCTGCTGGTCGCCGTGTTGTAGAGCCGGCGATTGGCGTATTTCTTGACGACGACCGGTTTGCCGCCGCCCTTGGGTTGCTCGCTCGATGGGTTGGTCATGCGCCCGCAATCCCGCAAAATACAATGTGCTGCTATGCAACAATACAGCGATTCGCCCGATCCGCCTCATCAAAGAGGAATGTACCCCGGTGTCGCCCTCCGGGCCGTCACCGGCCGTGCTGCGAGCCGCGGCGCCCTGCCGTATACTGGCGCCGATGAGCGAGGACGACGATCTGGCGCGGCGCTTCTTCGCGCTGTGGAGCGAGTATCTGACGGCGGTGCTGTCCGATCCCAACCTGGCCGAGCCGGTGCGCCGCTGGCTCGCCGTCGCGGCAGCGGCGGCGCACCGCCCGCCGGCTGACGGTGAAAGCCACCGGGCCGGCGACCCCGCCCGATCGAGCGCTGATGCCGCGGCCGCTGCCGGCCCATCTGGCGAGCGCGATGTCGCTCTGGCTGAGCTCGCGCGCCGCGTTGACGAGCTTACCGAGCGGGTGGCCGCCCTCGAAAACCCCGGACGACGCGGTGGGCCGGCGCCTGTCCGAACTGGCCGCCGAAATCGCGCGGCGCGGTCCTGAAGGAGTCGGGGCGGCCCTCGATCGCCTGTTGCGCCGCCGCGCCGAGGCATTTCTGACGGGCATCGAAGCCTATCGCGGTCACCCATTCCGCCGCCCGCCGCCGCACGTGGCGGTGTCGTGGCAGGCCGGCGCCGCCCGGCTGCTCGATTACGGCATTGCCGGCAACGGACCCGCGGTGGCGCCCACGGCATTGATCGTGCCGTCGCTGATCAACCGCTATTACATCCTCGATCTGCTGCGCGAGCGCAGCTTTGCGCGCGACCTCGCGACGGCGGGACTGCGCCCCCTGGTGCTCGATTGGGGCGAGCCCGGCGAGGCCGAGGGCGATTTCACGCTCGACGACTACATCTCGGGCCCGCTTGCCGCGGCACTCTCGGCCGCCGTCGAAATTGCCGGCGGGCCGGTCGCGCTGTGCGGCTATTGCATGGGCGGGCTCCTCGCCGTGGCCCTGGCCCTGCGTCAGCCGGCCGATGTGGCCGCACTCGCGCTGCTGGCGACGCCGTGGGATTTTCACGCCGAGCGGCAGGCCCAGGCGCGGCTCCTCGGCGACCTCGTGGAATTGCTGCCTGTGCTGATCGGCGATTCCCGGACCGCGCCGGTGTCGCTGGTCCAGAGCCTGTTTGTGGCGCTCGACCCGTTCTTGGCCGAGCGCAAATTCATCCGTTTTTCCGGATTGGATCCGGCCGGCGAGGCCGCGCGAGGCTTTGTCGCGCTCGAAGACTGGATCAACGACGGCGTGCCGCTCGCCCGCCGCGTCGCGACCGAGTGTGCGCGGTCATGGTATCGCGACAACGAACCCGCGCTCGGCCGGTGGCGGGTCGCCGGCGAGCCGGTGCTGCCGGAGAAAATCGCCGCGCCGACGCTCCTCGTGCTGCCGAGCCGCGACCGGATCGTGCCGCCGCGTTCGGCCGCGGCGCTCGCCGCGGCAATCCCCGGCGCTGCGGTGATGCGGCCGCCCTTCGGCCATATCGGGATGATGGCCTCGACCGAGGCGCCGAAAGCGGTATGGCGCCCGATCGGGCAATGGCTGCGCGCCCAATTCGACTGACGCGGCCTGCCCCGACTGGACTCCGCTGCAAACCGCGCTCTTAGATGGCTTTCAGATTTTGTCGGCCTGCCCATATCAGGCGGTAACGCCGCCGAACCTTGCCAGGAGTCCTCATTCATGACCGACATCGTCATCGCCAGCGCGGCCCGCACCCCGGTCGGCGCGTTCAATGGCGGGCTCGCCGGCCTGCCGGCGCACCAGCTCGGCGAGGTCGCGATCGTCGAGGCGCTGCGCCGCGGCGGGGTCGACCCCAAGGAGGTGTCGGAGGTCATCCTCGGCCAGATCCTTTCCGCCGGCGAGGGCCAGAACCCGGCGCGCCAGGCGGCGGTCGCGGCCGGCATTCCCTACGAGGCGACGGCCTACGGGGTCAACCAGCTGTGCGGTTCCGGGCTGCGCACCGTGGCGCTCGGCTACCAGGCGATCCGCAACGGCGACAGCGACATCGTCGTCGCCGGCGGCCAGGAAAGCATGAGCCAGGCGCCGCACTGCATGCATCTGCGCAACGGCGTCAAGATGGGCGACGGCCAACTCGTCGACACGATAATCAAGGACGGGCTGTGGGACGCATTCAACGGCTATCACATGGGCAACACCGCCGAGAACGTCGCGACGCGCTGGCAGATCACCCGCGAGCAACAAGATACATTCGCGGCGCATTCGCAGGCCAAGGCCGAGGCGGCGCAGAAAGCCGGCCGGTTCACCGACGAGATCGTGCCCGTCATCGTCAAATCGCGGCGCGGCGACACGACCGTCGACACCGACGAGCACCCCAAGCACGGCACGACCGTCGAGGTGCTCTCGAAGCTGCGCCCGGCTTTCGACAAGAACGGCACGGTCACCGCCGGCAACGCGTCGGGCATTAACGACGGCGCCGCCGCGGTCGTGCTGATGACGGCCGAGGCGGCGGCGCGGCGCGGCCTCAAGCCGCTCGCCCGCATCGTGTCGTGGGCGACGGCCGGGGTCGATCCGGCGATCATGGGCACGGGGCCGATCCCGGCCAGCCGCATGGCGCTCAAAAAGGCCGGCTGGTCGGTCGACGAGCTTGATCTGATCGAGGCCAACGAGGCGTTTGCCGCGCAGGCTTGTGCGGTCGGCAAGGATCTCGGCTTCGACCCGGAGAAGCTCAACGTCAACGGCGGGGCGATCGCGCTCGGCCATCCGATCGGCGCGTCAGGCGCGCGGGTGCTGGTGACCCTCCTCTACGAGATGCAGCGCCGCGACGCAAAGAAGGCGCTCGCCACCTTGTGCATCGGCGGCGGCATGGGGATTGCGATGTGCCTCGCGCGGGACTGACAGCGATAGGCAGCCCCACCCCAACCCTCCCCCGCTTGCGGGGGAGGGAGGTAACTGGCACCGGGCGTAAACTCCCTCCCCCGCAAGCGGGGGAGGGTTGGGGTGGGGGTTAATCGATACGGGAGGTACGCATGGCCAGAGTCGCGGTGGTGACGGGCGGGACGCGCGGCATTGGCCGGGCGATTTCCGTCGCGCTGAAGGATGCCGGGTACGTCGTCGCGGCGAATTACGGCCATGACGACAAGGCGGCAACGCAATTTTCGACCGAGACCGGCATCCTGGTCTTCAAGTTCGACGTCTCCGATTTCGCCGCCAGCGCCGAGGGTGTCAAGGCGATCGAGGCGGCACTGGGGCCGGTCGAGGTGCTGGTCAACAATGCCGGCATCACGCGCGACGCGACGATGCACCGGATGAGCTTCGAGCACTGGAACGCGGTCATTCAGACCAACCTCTCGTCATGCTTCAACATGTCGAGGGCGGTCATCGAGGGCATGCGCGACCGGCGCTTTGGGCGCATCGTCAATATCGGCTCGATCAACGGCCAGGCCGGGCAATACGGCCAAGTCAATTATGCGGCGGCGAAATCCGGCATCCACGGCTTTACCAAGGCGCTGGCCCAGGAAGGCGCGGGCCGCGGCATCACGGTCAACGCGGTCGCGCCCGGCTATGTCGATACCGAGATGGTGCGCGCCGTGCCAAAGGACGTCCTGGAAAAGATCGTCGCCCGCATCCCGGTCGGCCGCCTCGGCAAGGCCGAGGACATCGCCCGCACGGTCTTGTTCCTGGTCGCCGACGACGCCGATTTCATCACCGGCTCGACCCTCTCGGTCAACGGCGGCCAGCACATGTATTGACGCCTCCGCCGCGGTCAGGCGGCGCGGGCCACGGGGTGGAAATTGCGGGGAAGGCCGGCCTTGGCGATCGCGCCGTAGAGCGTCACGTCGGGCAGCGCGCGGGCGACGAGTTCGCGCACCGCGTCGAGGCGCTCGATGTCGATGCCGGTCGCGATGCCCATCGCCTCGAACATGAAGACCGTGTCTTCGAGCACGATGTTGCCGGTCGCGCCGGGCGCGTAGGGGCAGCCGCCGAGCCCGCCCAATGACGCATCGAACGCGGTGCAGCCGGCCGCGAAGGCGGCGAGCACGTTGGCGAGGCCGAGACCGCGCGTATCGTGGAAATGCGCGGTGACCGGCAGCGGCGCGACATCGGCGATGATCTTGCGGAAGACCCGCCCGATCGCCGCCGGCTGGCCGTAGCCGACCGTGTCGGCGAGAAGGATGCCGTCGGCGCCGGCCTCGGCGACCTGATTGGCGATGCGGCGCACCCGGTCCTCGTCGACATCGCCCTCGATCGTGCAGCCGAACGCGGTCGCGAGCCCGCAATTGATCCGCGGTCTATTTGGGCCGCCCTGCTCGCGGCACAGCTCAACGACACGGCGGAAATCCTCGATCGACTCGTCGGTGCCGCGCCGCACGTTCGAGCGGTTGTGGCCGTCGCTGACCGACAGCACGAAATTCATCTCGTGCACCCCGAGCGCGAGGCCGCGTTCGGCGCCGCGCGAATTGGGAATCAGGGCCGAGACAACCAGCCCCGGCAGGGTCAGCGCATGGCGCACCACCGCCTCGGCATCGGCGAGCTGCGGCAACAGCTTCGGCGGCACAAACGAAGAAACCTCGATCGCGCGCACCCCGGCGGCGTATTCGGCGTCGAGCCAGGCGAGCTTGGTTTCGGTCGGCAGGATGTCGGCGATGCTCTGCAAGCCGTCGCGCATCCCGACTTCGCGGATCTGTACCTTGTCGGCCATGTCTAAACCTCCCGCACGCACTGATCGCAGAAGCTAGGCGCTGCGCCGCCCCGCGGCAACGGCCAAGGCATGTTCAGGCTCAATACTGGATGAAGTCCGTGCGTCCTTCGAGACGCCCGCTTCGCAGGCTCCTCAGGATGAGGTCTGTCTTTAATGCCATCACAGATTTACCTCATCCTGAGGAGCGCCCGTAGGGTGCGTCTCGAAGGACGCACGGTGGAAATGCAGCGAGAGAGCGACTGGCAAGGCCGACCAGGTCCCGGGTGGCGCCGCGCGGTCGCCTCGACCATGATCGGCCCAATCATCAGCGGGAGAAAATAATGTCGGGACCGCTTGCGGGGATCCGCGTGATCGATGTGACGATCGCGGTGCTGGGGCCGGTGGCGACCCAGATCCTCGGCGACATGGGCGCCGAGGTGATCAAGGTCGAGACCCCCGACGGCGACCCGATGCGCCAGATCGGCCCGGAACGCCATCCCGGCATGGCGGCCTATTTCCTCAACCTCAACCGCAACAAGAAAAGCCTGGTGCTCGACCTGAAACGGCCGGCGGCGCAGGCGGCGATGTTGCGCCTCGCCGCGACATCGGATGTCTTCGTCCACAACATGCGGCCCGGCGCCGCGACGCGGCTCGGGATCGATTACAAAGCGATCGCCGCCGCCAACCCGCGCATCGTCTATGCCTGGGCGAGCGGTTACCGCCCGGACACCCCCTATCGCGACCGCGCCGCGTTCGACGATGTGATCCAGGGCGAGAGCGGCCTCGCCGCGCTCAATGGCGGCGTGCCAAATGGACCCAATGGTGGCGAGCCGCGCTATGTGCCGATGGTGGTGTGCGACAAGCTGTCGGGGCATGTGCTGGCCGGCGCGGTCGGCATGGCCCTTTATGCGCGCGAGCGGACGGGCCGCGGTCAGGAGGTGCACGTCCCGATGATGGAGACGATGGCGGCCTTTAATCTGGTCGACCATCTGTGGCATGGCGTCCTGGCCGAGCCGGAAAAGGGGCTCGGCTATCCGCGCATGCTGACGCCCTATCGCCGGCCCTATGCGACCAAAGACGGGCATGTCTGCCTGTTGGCGACGACCGACCGGCAATGGCGCAACCTGTTCGCCGCGATCGATTGCTCCGAAATGGCCGACGACCCGCGCTTTTCGACGATCGCCGGCCGCACCGCCAATATCGACGCGCTTTACACGCTGCTGGCCGAGCGGATGCGCGAGCGCGCGACGGCCGAGTGGCGGGGCCGGCTCGACGCGTTCGACGTGCCGAACGGCGTTGTCAACGACCTGCCCGGCCTCCTCGCCGACCCCTATCTGCGCGACACCGGGTTTTTTCAGCGGGTCGAGCACCCCACCGAGGGGCCGACGATGACGACCGCGATCCCGGTCAGCTTCTCGGATTCGCCCGGCTCGCTGCGCCTGCCGCCGCCGCGTTTGGGCGAGCACAGCGAAGCGTTGCTCGCCGAACTCGGCTACAGCGCGGCGGAGATCGCCGAGATCGCCGGTGGAATCGTACCGCGACGGTGACCGGCCCGCTGTTCGCGCCTCAATCGTCCAGAACCTTGTCGGCGGCGGTGATCAGCCCGTGGCTGGGATTTTCGCCGCAATATTTGCCGATCTTCTCTGCGTCCTTGGTAAATTTGGCGAAGTCGATGAGCGCTGGCCCATCCGCCTTTCCGGCGTAATAGCCATCCAGCCACATGGCGATCACACCAATGTTTTCCTTGCTGGACTTGACGAAATCCTGACATTTGATGGTCGAGAGGTCGAGAACTTCGGCCGTGGCGGGGCCGGCGAGCAACATTGCCGCGGCCGCGAGCGCGATGGCGAAACGCATGGGGTCCCCTTCCGGTTGTCCGCGACGGCGCGGATCGCCGGAATGATAAGAGAGCCCCCACCTTTTGGTCAAAGCCGCCGGCGTCCGCCCGGCGCCCAACCCTGTCCCAACCGGGAATGGCGCGCCCGCGCAATCCGGGATTGACCGCGGCGGGCGAACGGTATCCCATCGGACTTCGCCAGATCGGCCGGTTGGGAGGGTGCGCCCGCGATGAGCATTAAAGGGAAGGCGTATGTCGTCGGGATCTATGAGCACCCGACGCGGCTGGCCACCGATAAGACCGTGCCGATGCTGCATGCCGAGTGCGCGGCCGGCGCGCTCGCCGATGCCGGGCTGACCAAGAACGACATCGACGGCTATTTCTGCGCCGCCGGCGACACGCCGGGGCTCGGCGGCCTGTCGATGGTCGATTACATGGGCCTCAAGCTGCGGCATCTCGATTCGACCGACACCGGCGGGTCGTCCTACCTGCTGCAGGTTGGGCATGTCGCCGAGGCGATCGCGGCGGGCAAATGTTCGGTCGCGCTGATCACCTTGGCGGGTCGGCCGCGCGCCGAGGGCATGGCGACCGGCACGGCGCCGCGCGCCCCCGCCGTACCGATGCCGGAGAGCGGCTTCGAGTTCCCGTACGCGCCGGCCACCGCCAACATGTACGCGATGTGCGCGATGCGGCACATGCACCAGTACGGCACGACCAGCGAGCAGATGGCCTGGGTCAAGGTCGCCGCGTCGCACCACGCGCAGTACAACCCGCATGCGATGCTGCGCGAAATTGTGACGGTCGAGGAGGTCGTCAATTCGCCGATGATCGCCGACCCGCTGCACCGGCTCGATTGCTGCGTGATCAGCGATGGCGGCGGGGCGATGATCATGACCACGCCGGAGATCGCCCGGAGCCTGAAGCGGCCGCTGGTCAAGCTGATCGGCGCCGGGGAAGCGCCCAAGCACCAGATGGGCGGCAAGATCGACCTGACCTATTCCGGGGCGGTGTGGTCGGGTCCGCCCGCCTTCGCCGAGGCCGGGGTCAAGCCGGGCGACATGAAATACGCCTCGATCTACGACAGCTTCACGATCACCGTGATCATGCAGCTCGAGGATCTCGGCTTCTGCGAAAAAGGCCAGGGCGGCCGCTTCGTCAGCGACGGCAATCTGATCTCCGGCACCGGCAAGCTGCCGTTCAACACCGATGGCGGCGGTCTGTGCAACAACCACCCGTCAAACCGCGGCGGGCTGACCAAGGTGCTGGAAGCGGTGCGGCAGCTGCGCGGCGAGGCGCACCCGGCGGTGCAAGTCAAGAATTGCGACCTCGCGCTGGCGCACGGCACCGGCGGCTCGCTCGGCACCAGGCACAATGCCGCCACCGTGATCATGGAGAGGGAGTGAGGGCGATGGCCGAAGCGAAAGACCGCAAGATCCCCGCTCCCGCCGTCAACGTCGAGACCCAGGCTTTCTGGGATGCGACGGTGCAAGGTAAGCTGATGATCAAGAAATGCACCGCCTGCGGCGAACCGCATTTCTATCCGCGCAATCTTTGCCCGTTCTGCTTCAGCGACAAGACCGAATGGGTCGAAGCCTCGGGCAACGCCACAATCTATACCTACAGCGTCATGCGGCGGGCGCCGGTGCCCTATGCGATCGCTTATGTGACGCTCGCCGAGGGCCCGACCATCATGACCAACATCGTCGATTGCGACCTCGACGCCATCAAGATCGGCCAGGCCGTCCGCCTCGTCTTCCGCCCCAGCGAAGGCGGCCCCCCGGTGCCGATGTTCGCGCCGGTGTAAGCGTTACCACAGAGACACGGAGGGCCAGAGGCAGTGGGGGCAGGTCGTATGGCTCAAGCAGACGGAACCAAGACAATCACAGCGTATTCCCGTTAAACGAGTAGCATGTAGCATGTAGGATGGGTTGAGCGCAGCGAACCCATCGATAATCCCCATCGGCGCGAGGATGCACTAAGATGAATTGGCGCGAGCGAATTAGCATCGATCCGCGAATTCACCATGGCAAGCCGTGCATCAAGGGAACGAGAGTACCCGTCAGTGTCATTGTCGGCAGCGTCGCCGAGGGCCATGCGTGGGAACGCATCATCGAATCGTGGCCGCAATTGGACCTCGATGATATTCGGGCGGCGCTCAAATTTGCGGCACGCGTTGCCGCCTACGCTGTGACCATGCCGGTCGAAGTCGATGCTGAGTGAATGCCCGCTCGGTTCAAAGTCGACGAGAACCTTCCCAACGAAATTGCGGAGTTACTGGATGGCCGCGGCTTCGACGCTGTAACCGTGGCCGATCAGGCATGGAGCGGATTGCCGGACGATCTCCTGTGGCACCGCATCCAACAGGAGGATCGGTGGATTGTTACAGCCGACAAGGAATTCGGTGACGTCCGCCGTTATTCTCCCGGGAGTCATGCCGGGGTGCTGTTGCTCAGATCGCGGGAGGAAGGCCTGGACGATTATCTTTCGCTGGCAACGACGGCTGCCGATTGCATCGACTTTGATGATGCCGCCGGAGCTGTTGTCGTGGTGACTGATCGGGGCGTTCGCATTCGGCGCGCCCCCTGATTTGGCAGCAGCGGAGGATGGGTTGAGCGCAGCGAAACCCATCGTTAATTGCATGTCCCGCCGGCCGATATGTTCGCTATGCTCAACCCATCCTACGAGATTCGACAGGAGAGCACCATGGACGCACTGGAAACCCAATTGTCGGCGCGGCCGGGCCACATCAGCCCCGAGGAATGGGCGGTTCGGGTCGATCTGGCCGCCTGCTACCGGCTGCTCGCGCATTTCGGCTGGGACGATCTGGTGCTGACGCACAACACGGCGCGGGTGCCCGGCACCACCGACCAGATGCTGATCAACCCATCCGGGTTGATGTTCGACGAGATCACCGCGTCGAACCTGCTCAAGGTCGATATTACGGACGGCCACCTGATCGAGCCCTCGGAATACGAGCCGATCAATGCCGGCGTTGTCATTCACGGCGCGATCTATCTTGGCCGGCCCGACGTGCAATGCGTCGTCCATACGCATACCGAGGCCGACATAGCGGTCGGCGCGCTCGAAGAGGGCCTCTTGCCGCTCAGCCAATGGGCGATGCGCTTCTATAACCGGCTCGGCTACCACGATTACGAGGGCGTCTCGCTCGACATGGACGAGCGCGAGCGGCTACAGCACGACATCGCCCATCATCCGGTGCTGGTGTTGCGCAACCATGGCCTCCTGGCGACCGGCCGCAATGTCGCCGAGGCGTTCTCGCTGACCTACCATTTCGAGCGCTCTGCCGAATCCCAGCTCAAGATCCAGGCCGCGGTCGCCAGCGGCGCCAAGATGGTGGTCCCCTCTCCCGAGACCTGCGAGCGCCAGTCGGCCCAGTTCTCCGGCAACATGCCGCGGCTCCAGGGTCAGCGCGAATGGCCGGCATTGCTGCGGCTCTGCGATCGCCTCGACCCGAGCTACCGGACCTAAATCCGCACGACGCGCGGAAAAGCGCGGCGCATTCCGCCGACCAAGCGCGAGACGGCGGAAGACGCTCCGCTTCCGCCCTACGCTCGCGACCTCGTCAGCGGCTCGCCAGGGTCAGCGGCTCGCCAGCGCGCGGGCGAGCTGGCTGACGGCTTCCTGGTGCTTCTCGTTCTGGATCTCGCCGAAATTGCGGGCGATTTCGAGAAGCATCCGCTGGTGCGTCGTGGCCGGGCGCGGCGTCTCGTCGCCCAGGCCTTCGTAGAAATAACCGACCGAAGCGTTCAGCACGCGCGCGATCTCGAACAGCCGGCCGGCGGACACGCGATTGATGCCGCGCTCGTATTTATGCGCCTGCTGGTAGGTGACGCCGATCATCTCGGCGAGCTGTTGCTGGGTCAGCCCAAGCATGATGCGACGTTCGCGAATGCGCGCCCCGACATGATCGTCGATCGCCGCGGTCGACCGCCCTCGTTTCGGCTTTGCCATTTGCCTGCACCTGAGTTGTTAAAGCCCGAGGCATCCCGCCCACGGTATGTCCCGCTCTTCCCGTCAACGCGAACAAGCCTGGGAAATTCCCAACCTCAATGGAAGGTTCGTAAGATCAGGATAAATGGAACCGCGCGTCCGACAACCCGGTGGCTTGGCGATTGATGGAAAACATAACCACTGGTCAAACGCTAAGGGGCGCTGGGCATGACGAGTGCAGCGGAGTGACGACGCATCCGCGCGCCAATCTCACGGTGTCGCGCGGCCGAGGCGGTGTCCCAAAACGAATAAAGACGCCGTGGCGGGTTTGCCTTCGGGCAAGTCTGGCTGAGTGACCGAAAAACCGAATGCGCGCGCATCGCGACCCCCGAGCCGGGTGGCCACTTATTCCGGTAGCGTCTCGGCGTCGTAGTCGTCGGCGCAGAAGGTGCCGCCCTGGTAGCGCTCGGCGATCGGGTCTCGGGGCTTGCCGGCTTCGGCCGCGAGAATTTCGGCGGCCTGCGGCTCCGAATCGTCCTGCGGGCGATAGCCCAGCCGCACCGCATTCGAATTGTCGTACCATGAGCGGCGGTTGTCCGAGACGCCGTAGACGATCTCGTAGCGTATGTCGGGGTGTTCGAGCCCGATGCGGGCGAGCTGGGTGTAGTCGCGCGGGCTGATCCAGATCGAGAGGCGGCGGCTGTCGATCGGCCGCGTCCCGAAATTGCCGATCCGGGTGCACAGAAAGCCGATGCCGTGCTTGTCGGCATAGAGGCTGGCGAGCGCCTCGGAAAACGCTTTCGAGACGCCGTAGCGGCTGTCGGGGCGCGGCACGACGCGGTGATCTATTGTTTGGCTGCGCGGGTAGAAGCCGACCGCGTGGTTCGAGGTCGCCATCACGATGCGCTTGACCCCGGCCCGCCGTGCCGCCTCGAACACGTTGTAAAGGCCGACGATGTTGCCTTCGAGGATCTTCTCCCAGGTGTTTTCCCCGGAAATGCCGCCGAGATGGATGATGCCGTCGACGCCCTCGACCATGCGCTCGACCTGGGCCATGTCGGCGATGTCGGTGTGGTCGACCTCCTCGATGCCCTCGTTACCCGAGCGCGCCGGGGCGAGCGGGACCCGGTCCGACACCCGCAGCACGGGGTAGACCCCGCGCAAGGTTTCGCGCAACGAACGGCCGATGCCGCCGCCCGCTCCCGTGATCAACACCCGCTGCATGAGACGCCTCCTCACCATTAATGCGTTGCGGCACCATGACGAAAACGCGCGCCGATTGGCAACCTGGACCTTGCGAATGCGCTCTCGTAGCGTTCTCTTTGCGCGCTTTGGTTGCGCGCCCTCCCCGGCGCAGCCGATGCGAAGCGCTCAGACATGGAATTTCATGTTAGCTTGGTTACGGAATCTGCTCGCGACAAAGGTCGGCCCCCGGCTTGAATTGCCGGCCGCGGAGATTATTGTACATTTGATCGTGACGCTTGCCTCGGTGGGGAGCATAGCGGCCGTCGAGCTGATGTTGTGGATCGTTGGCTTGAGCGGCAAGGAGATCCCCCGAACCGGCGTCAGGTTGGACGAATTGATGCTTTTCCTCGAAGTGGCCGCAGCCAGCCTCATTATCGTGGTAGGCATCATCAAGGCAGTGGTTGCGTTGGTGAAGTCATGAGCCGTGCCGCGAACTCAGTTCCTGCCAATGCCGACCTCCTCACCGGCATGAATCGGCTCTATGCTCGGACCGACTTTTCCGCGCGATTGCGACGTGCTTTTGTCATTTTCTGGGTACCATTGATCGCGGTCGCATTGCTTGCGTCGGTTGTGACGGCGATTGCACAGCTACCGCCCCCCTGGGCTGTTGGCGCCGACATTTTGGCCTCACTTGTGCTGGCGACCGCGTTGGCGTGGCTTTGCCTAGTGCGCAATAGCACCCGAGCCTCCAAAAATCGGAAGGCTGGAGGCTGACGAATGGCCAAGCTGAAAACGCAACCTTTCTAGGCGCAGAACGCCGCTCGCCGAGGCGCCCTCTTCTTGTATCATCGCGATGAGGAGCCGCCGCCAATGTATTTCGATCGACGCTTGTGGGAGCTGACGCGCGGATTGCGCGGCCGGATCGGGTTGGCGATCCTGCTCGGGTTGTTCGCGTCCGCCTTCGGCATCGCCCGCTTTGCGCTGTTGGGCGTGCTGCTCGCCGGCGTTTTCACCGGCGCCGGCTCCCGCCACCTCGCGCTGTGCGCGATCGGAATCGCCGCCGCGGTGTTGCTGCGCGCCCTCCTCGACCATGCCCGCACGATCATCGCTCACCAGAACGCGATGCGCGTGCAGGAAGATCTGCGCGGCCGGCTTTACGACAAGATCGCCGAACTCGGGCCGGCCTGGTTCGCCGGCGAGCGCACCGGCGGGGTCATGCTGTCGGTGGTCGACGGGGTCGAGCAATTGCAGACTTTCTTCGGTCAGTATCTGCCGCAGCTTTGCGTCGCGGCGCTGACGCCGCTGGCGATCTTCGCCTTTATCGTGTGGTGGGATTTGCCGGTCGCGGCAGTGATGCTGGTCGCGGCATTGCTGACCCTGGTCGCGCCGACCGTGTTCCATCGCCTCGAAAGCCGCACCGGCACCGTGCGCCAGCAGGCGATGAAGGGATTCGGCTCGGAGTTCCTCGACACGGTCCAGGGATTGCCGACATTAAAGGCGTTCGGCCAGAGCACGACCTATGGAAGGCGCCTCGCCGAGCGCGCGCGCATCTTGTCGGAGACGACGATGCGCGTCCTGTCGACCAGCGTGATGACCCGCGGCATCACCGATGCCGGGATCGCGATCGGGGCCGCCGCGGCGCTGTCGCTCGGCGTCTGGCGAGTCGCCAACGGGGCGATGACCTTGGAGGCTTTGCTGATCGTCTTGATGGCCGGGACCGAGGTGTTCCGGCCGCTGCGCGATCTGCGCTCGGTGTTGCATCAGGGCATGGTCGGGCAGGCCGCCGCCGCCGGCATCCACGCGCTGTTCGCGGCCGAGCCGCTGGTGGCGCCGGCGCCCAAAGCGACACGAGCCGCCCGGTCGCTGCCGGGAACCGCGTTGCAGCCGACCATCGCCTTCGAGGATGTGCGTTTCGCCTATCCCGGCGGGCGGCGGGCGGCGCATGACGGCCTGTCGTTCAGCGTCGCCGCCGGCGAGAAGATCGGCATCGTCGGCCCGAGCGGTTCGGGCAAATCCTCGGTCGCGCGCCTGCTGCTGCGGCTGTTCGACCCGCAATCCGGGGTCGTGCGCGTCGGCGGCCAGGATGTGCGCACGCTCGATCCCGAGGCGCTGCGCCGCGAGATCGCCGTGGTGCATCAGGACACCTACCTGTTCCACGGCACGGTCGAGGAGAATCTGCGGCTCGGCAAGCCGGACGCGACCGAGGCCGAACTCGAAGAAGCGGCGCGCGACGCCAACGCGCACGATTTCATCCGGCAATTGCCGCACGGCTACCAGACCGTGCTCGGGGAGCGCGGGGTCAATCTGTCGGGCGGCCAGCGCCAGCGCCTCGCGATCGCCCGCGCCCTGCTGCGCGATTCGCCCATTTTGATCCTCGACGAGGCGCTGTCCTCGGTCGATGCCGAGAACGAGGCCATCATCCAGCAGGGGCTCGACCGGCTCGCCCACGGCCGCACGACCTTGGTGCTGGCGCACCGCCTGTCGAGCGTGATCGGCGCCGACCGCATTCTCGTCCTCGATCACGGACGGGTCGTCGAGAGCGGCCGCCACGCCGAACTGATCCGCCGCGAAGGCGCCTATCGCCGGCTGATGGGGGCGCAGGCCGAGGAGCGCGGCGACGACATCGATCTGTTGCCCAACGAGCTGGCGGGACAAGCGGGCGCGGCGGACGCGACCGATTACGGCGCGTCGGCGCCTGCCGCCACGGCGGACGCGGCGGCACAGATCGGCGCGGCGGCGACATTGCGGAGCCTGATCGCAATCATCGCGCCGTGGCGGCGGCGTTTCGCGGTCGTGGTGGCCTCGGGGATCGGTCGGGTCGCCGCCTTTATCGGGGTCGGCATTTTAGGCGCGCTGGCAGTCGCCGCGGTCAAGATGGGCGCGCCGTTCGCCGATCTGTTGATCCTGCTCGGCTTGTTGGCGCCGGTAGCCGGGCTGCTGCACTGGATCGAAAGCTGGCTGGCGCACGACATCGCCTACCGGCTGCTCGCCGAGATGCGGATCGACCTCTACAAAAAGCTCGATTCGCTGGCCCCGGCCTATCTCGTGCGGCGCCGGTCGGGCGATCTGATCGCGCTGGCGGCCCAGGACATCGAGACGGTCGAGTATTTCTTCGCGCATACCGTGGCGCCGGCCCTGGTCGCGATCCTGGTGCCGTCGGCGGTGCTCGTGACCCTGGCGATTATTTCCTGGCCGATCGCGCTCGCGTTGCTGCCGTTCGTGCTGTACGCCGGGCTCGCGCCGGTGCTGATGCGGGCGCGCATCGACCGGCAGGGGGCCGAGGCGCGCGAGGGTCTCGGCCTCCTCAGCGCCTACGTCACCGAAACGATCCAGGGCCTCTCGGATCTGGTCGCGTTCCAGGCGGTCGGGCGCCGGCGCGACGGGTTCATGCGGGCGGTGCGCGCCTACCAGAAAACCCGCCTGACGCTGCTTTCGGATTTGTCGTCGCAGACCGCGCAGCTCGAGATCGCGACCGGGCTCGGCGGCCTCGCCGTCGCGATCGTCGGCGCCTCGCTGGTCGCCGAGCAGCAGCTTGCCGCGACCATGCTGCCGCTGTTGATCCTGTTGGCGCTGGCCTCGTTTCTGCCGATCTCGGAAATCGCCAATGTCAGCCGGCAGCTCGCCGACACGATCGCCTCGACCCGCCGGCTCTATGCCGTGCACCGCGAGGAACCCGCGGTCCGCGACGGGCCGGCCCGTCCGCCCGCCCCGGTCGGAGGCTCGTCAATCCGCTTCGCTTCGGTCGGCTTCGCCTATCCGGGGACGCGCCGGCCGGCGCTCGAAGGTATCAGCCTCGACATCCCGGCCGGCGCGACGGCGGCGATCGTCGGCCCCAGCGGCGCCGGCAAGACGACGCTCGCCAACCTGCTGCTCCGCTTCTGGGACCCGGCCTCCGGGCGGATCATGATCGACGGGGTCGATCTGAGGGATTTCGAACTCGACCATCTGCGCCGGCGCATCTCGCTGGTGTCGCAGGACACCTATCTGTTCAACGACACGCTGCGCGCCAATGTCCTGCTCGCCCGGCCCGATGCCGACGAGGCGGCGATCCGGCGCGCGCTCGATCAGGCCGCGCTCGCCGATTTTGTCGCCAGCCTGCCCGAGGGGCTCGACACCAGGGTCGGCGAGCGCGGCGTGCAATTATCGGGCGGGCAGCGCCAGCGCGTCGCGATCGCCCGCGCCTTTCTGAAAAACGCGCCGACCCTGATCCTCGACGAGGCGACGTCGCACCTCGACGCGGTCAGCGAGGCGCAGGTGCGCGGCGCGCTCGACGCGCTGATGCGCGACCGGACGACTGTTGTGATCGCACACCGGCTGTCGACGGTGCGCCACGCCGATTTGCTTGTCGTGCTCGACGGCGGCCGGCTGGTCGAATTCGGCAGTCATGCCGAGCTTGTTGCGCGCAACGGTCTTTATGCCAGGCTGATTCGGCGCCAGCTTGGCGGCGCGCGCGAGAAGGTGCGGGCGGTTGGCGATTGAAAGCTAGAAAGCGCGCCGTTTTCCTGACGATTTTAGCCCATCGCCCAAGAAAGCTGTGCTAGGCTTGCTTGTCGATTTTTGCGAGACGGCTGACAAGAGCGGGCCATGACCACCGCAATACCTAAGTTTACGCCCGAAGAGAACGCCCGGTTGACCAAGATCTGGGACCGCCTTTTAGAGCTTTACCTGGAACAGGCCAACGGCAACCGGGAGGGCGCCGTGATCGAAATCGAAATCCAGGCGCTGATCCAGGAGCGCGACGCGATCCGCCCGTGGGGCTGGAACACCGGGCGCAACTGGAAAGACGACATCCCCAAGGACATCGTCGAAAAGCTACTGCGCGAGTAGGGCAACCTCTCAAACCAACCGGGTAAGATTTCCACCCCCTCACCGTCATGGCCGGGCTTGGCCCGGCCATCCATGCCTTTGAGTTTGCGACGAATTCAAGACGTGGATGCCCGGCACAAGGCCGGGCATGACGAATCGTTAATTACGGCGCTTGGTATCAAACCGCGCGGTCATCCCGGCGAAAGCCGGGATCCGTCAGCGCCTCGGTGATCGCCGCGAGCCGCCGTCCCTGGCATGTCAGGGGACCGTGGGCTTCGCCACGGCACGGCCGCTGACTTCGGCGCCCGCATCGGGCGACATCCGGAGGAAAAACGGGACCGACAGCATCGAGATAAAGCCGACCGCGGCGAGCGCGAACGAAAAATCGGCGGGTCCCGGCACCGTTCCTCCATGCAAGTCCAGCAACACGTAAAGCAGCACCGCGCCGGTGCCGACGCCCATGCTTTGCGACAGTTGCTGGGTCATGCTGGTCAGGCTGGTGGCGCGGCTCAGCATGCCGGGCGGCACGTCGGCATAGCTCAAACTGTTGAGGCTGGTCATCTGCAAGGAGCGGAAAAACCCGCCCGCGAGCAGCGCCAGAAAGATCACGACATGCGGCGTCGCCGGCTCGAAAAACGAGTAGGCGAACAGAAAGGCGCTGCACAACAACGTATTGACGAGCAGCACCCGACGGAAGCCGAAGACGCGGATGATCGGGCTCACGGTGACCTTCATCGTCATCGCGCCGGCGGCGCTGGCCAGGGTCAGCAGACCCGACGACAGCGCGTCGAGGCCGAACCCGATCTGCAACATCAAGGGCATCAGAAACGGCAGCGCCCCCATCCCCATGCGGAACACAAAGCCGCCGATCGTTGTCATCGCATAGGTCGGGATCCGCATCAGCGCGAGGTCGATGATCGGATGATCGACCCGCTTTGCATGCCGCCCGTAGAGAACGAGGCACAGCACGCCGCCCGCCAGGAGGCCCGCCACCGTGACCATCGGCAATTCGCCGCGGCCGATCGTCTCGAAGCCGAGAGCGAGGCTCGCCAGCCCGATGCCGGTCAGCACGAAGCCGCGCAGATCGAACGGCCGGACCCGTTCCTCGCGTAAATTGTCGACGAACAGATTGACCAGCATCACCCCCAGCACGCCGACCGGGATGTTGATGAAAAAAATCCACGGCCACGAACCGTAGGTCACGATCAGACCGCCGAGCGGCGGCCCCATTATCGGGCCGATCAGCGCCGGCACGCTGACATACGACATCGCTCGCACCAGCTCGGATTTGGGCACCGTCTTCAGCAGCACGAGCCGGCCGACCGGCACCATCATCGCGCCGCCGATGCCCTGCACGATGCGGGCGACGACCAGCATCCACAGCGATTGGGACAGGCCGCAGCCGATCGAGCCGATCGTGAACACGATAATCGCGGCGGTGAACACGCGCCGGGCGCCAAAGCGGTCGGCGGTCCAGCCGCTGATCGGGATGAACACCGCCAAGCTCAACAGATAGCAGGTGATCGCGACGTTGAGGCGCAGCGGGTTCTCGCCAAGCGACAGCGCGATCGCCGGCAGCGCCGTCGCGATGATCGTCGAATCGAGGTTCTGCATGAACATCGCGCAGGCGACGATCAGCGAAATGACCAGCTGCCGCGTGCGCGGCTGCATCCGCGTTTGCATCACCTCTGCATTTTTCGCCGGCAGCCGTTCAGCCGAACAGCTTCGGTATCGCCAGCTCGGCGGCGAGCCGGTCGAGCGCGGCAAGCAATGCCGGCGGGATCGGGACGCCGTTGGCCTCGCGCTCGGCGATGCGGCGGTGGCGGTCCTCTCCGGGGAGGCGGATTTGGTCGAACCCCGGCAGCAGGGCCGAGCCGTGCAATTGCCGGATCACCGCGTCGACCTGGCGCTTGAAGGCAACGGGTTCGCCGAACGCCTCGATGTCGATGACGCAGATCGCCTGGCCGGTATTGGTCGGGGTGGTGTCGTCGTTGTTGAAATCGACGACGTCGGCGCCGTTGGCCGCGCCGTTCAGCGTGCCGGCCAAGAGCCCGAACATCAGCGCCAGTGCCGCGCCCTTGTAACCGCCGATCGGCAACAGGAACCCGTCATCGGCGCGGTTGGGGTCGGTCAATGGCCTTCCCTCGCGGTCGATCATCCAGCCTTCCGGCATCGCCTTGCCCTGCTGCGCCGCGACCTTGACCTTGCCGTAAGCGGCGACCGTCGTCGCCATGTCGAGAATGAGCGGCGGCTCATCGAGCGCCGGCACCGCGATCGCGATCGGATTGGTCGACAGCAGCATGTCGATGCCGCCCCAGGGCGGCAGGTGGTTGGCGTTGCCGACCGCGAAATAGAGCCCGATCATGTCATGCATCAGCGGCATCGCGGCGTAGACCGCGGCCGCCCCGGCATGATTGCCGCGCCGCACGCCGACCCAACCGACCCCATATTCGCGGGCCAGTACGATCGCCTCCTCGACGGCGCGGGAGACGACCAGACTGCCGAGCCCGTTATCGCCATCGACCAGCGCGCTCGCCTTTGCGCCGCGGATCACCCGGATGTCGGGTGCGGTATTGAGGCCGCCCGCCTTGATCCGGCGGATATATTGCGGCAGGCGGAAGACGCCGTGCCCGTCGGCGCCGGACAGATCGGAGGCGGCCATCAATTCCGCGGCGCGCTGCGCCTCCGCCGCGGCGATGCCGGCGGCGCGGTAGGCGGCGGCGATGCATTGGGTCAGGCCGGACGCGGCGATGCGAGGCGTGTCGCGGGTGGGGTTATCGGCCATCTCTTCGCGGCCCTATCTGCGGGTGACCGGCTTCAGCCCGGTCGTTCCGGCCAGCGCCTGCTGGATCATCGCCTGGTCTTCCAGCGAAAGGCTGTCGGCAGCATTCGGCTCGCTGTCGGCCAAGATTTTGGCGGCGGCCGCCGTCGGCTCCACGACAACCACCCCGGAACTCACCTCCAGCGCCATGTCCCGAGCCTTGCGCACCAGTTCCAGCGAACGCGAAAAGCGGTCCTTGGAGCTCTTTTCGTTCTGGCCCATGCCAAGGTTCTCGGCGAAGACCTTGAAGGCTTCCTTGACCTTTTCGGCGTAGGCGGCGCGAATGATTTCGGTATCGTCGGCAAAATTATCGTCCGGCATCGGCTTCCTTTCAGCTCGGCGCGACGCCAGCGGCGCCCGCAATCGGCCGCCCCTCCTCGCCCGCCTTGCTTTCGCCCAATGATTACGCGAGCCCTCGCACGGCTCTGTCAAGGCGGGGAGCGAGGCAACCAGGGTGGAGCGCGGGTTGGCCGCCATGCCGCGACCGGCAAGCGGCTTTGGGGGTTACTATCCTGCTCAGTTGCCCGATATTCTGACGCCATGCTGTTCGCGTCGTTGCTTTCCCGGTTCATCCGAATTGGCCGCCTCAGCGTCATCGACGCCGCCGGCAAGGTTCATGTGTTCGAGGGCTCGCCCGGCTCGGCCGCGACCGTGCGCCTGCACGACCGGGCGCTCCACTGGAAGCTGTTGCTGAAGCCGCGGCTGTTCGTGCCGGAGGCCTACATGGACGGAACGCTAACCATCGAGGACGGCAGTCTCTACGATTTCATCGACATCCTGGTGGCGAACGACGCGTCCCAGCCCAATGCGCTGCTGCTGTGGCTGGGCCAGGCCGCCGGCCGTCTCGTCCGCCGTCTGCACCAATACAATCGCGCGCCGCGCGCCCGGCGCAACGTCGCCCATCACTACGATCTGTCCGACCAGCTTTACGAGCTGTTTCTCGACCGCGACCGGCAATATTCCTGCGCCTATTTCCGCTTGCCGGAGGACGACCTCGACACCGCGCAGCAGAACAAGAAGCGGCACATCGCATCAAAGCTCTTGCTCGGCCCGGGCCAGAAGGTGCTCGACATCGGCTCGGGGTGGGGCGGTCTGGCGCTCTATATCGCAGCCCAATCCGGCGCCGACGTCACCGGGCTCACCCTGTCGCAAGAGCAGCACAAGGTGGCCAACCGGCGAGCGGCGGAAGCTGGTCTGGCCGACCGGGTGCGCTTTCACCTGCGCGATTATCGCGAGGAAACCGGCCGTTACGACCGCGTCGTCTCGGTCGGCATGTTCGAGCATGTCGGCATCAACCAGTACCCCGCCTTCTTCCGCAAGCTGAGCGAGCTGCTCGCCCCCGAGGGCGTGGCCCTCTTGCACTCGATCGGCCGCATGAGCGGGCCGGGCACGACCAATCCGTGGCTGCGCAAGTACATCTTTCCCGGCGGCTATTCGCCGGCGCTGTCCGAGGTCGTTCCCGAGGCCGAGCGGGCACAGCTGTGGATCACCGATGTCGAGATCCTCCGCCGCCACTACGCCGAGACGCTGCGCGCCTGGCGCCATCGCTTCGAGCAGAACCGTGATCGCATTCGTGGGCTCTACGACGAGCGGTTTTGCCGGATGTGGGAAATGTACCTGGTCGGCGCCGAATTGGCTTTTCGCCGCGACGGCCATTTCGTCTTTCAGATGCAGCTCGCGAAGAGCGGCGACACGGTGCCGCTGACTCGCGACTACATCGTCGATTGGGAACGGGCGCACAACCCCATGGTCCAAAGCGCCGTGGTCCAAAACGCCGGGGTGGAAACCACCGGCCGCGTCGCCTAATTCGCACCGCTCGGACTTCATCCCCGCGTTCCACAGGCTGGGGATGAATGGGCCGGCGGTCGGCGCATCCGGCGGTGCTATCGTCGCCCATGGAAACGACGACATCGCGGGTCACCCCGCTGCGCGAGCCCGATCTGGAGCGCGTGCCTCAGCCGCCGGCCAATACCGAGGCCGAACAGGCGCTGCTCGGCGCGATCCTGATCAACAACGTCGCCTATCAGCGGGTCGCCGAGTTTCTGGTGGCCGAGCATTTCGGCAACGGGGTGCACGGCCGGATCTATGCCGCGATTGCGAAACTGATCGAGCGCGGCCAGATCGCCAACCCGGTCACGCTGAAAAACCTGTTCGACCAGGACGGCGCGCTGGCCGAGATCGGCGGCGCGCAATATTTGGCGCGGCTTGCCGAATCGGCGGTCACGATCATCAACGCCGAGCATTACGGGCGCAATATCCACGACCTCTATCTGCGCCGCGAACTGATCACGATCGGCCAGGACATCGTCACCGAGGCGTTCCAGCACGATCTCGACGACCTCGCGCCGGAGCAGATCGAGCGCGCCGAATCGAAGCTGTTCGAACTCGCGTCGAGCGGCCAGGCCGAGGGCGGCTTCCAGCCGTTCACGACCGCGCTCGCCAGCGCGATCACGATGGCCCAGGCGGCGTTCAAGCGCGACGGCAAGACCGTCGGGGTGGCGAGCGGGTTTATCGATCTCGACAAGAAGCTCGGCGGGCTGCACCCGTCGGATCTGGTGATCCTCGCCGGGCGTCCGTCGATGGGCAAGACCGCGCTTGGCACCAACATCGCCTTCAACGCCGCGAAAGCCTATCGCGCGGCGCGCGGCGCCGATGGCCGGATCGATTTGAGCCGGGCGGCCGAGGACGGCGCGGTGATCGGGTTCTTTTCGCTTGAAATGTCGGCCGAGCAGCTCGCCACCCGCATCCTCGCCGAGGAATCCGGCATCTCGTCCGACAAGATTCGCCGGGGCGAAGTCCGCCGCGAGGATTTCGACAAATTCGTCGCGGCATCGCAGCGCCTCGCCTCGGTGCCGCTCTATATCGACGACACGCCGGCGCTGTCGGTAACGGCGCTGCGCACCCGGGCGCGGCGGCTCAAGCGGCAGCACGGGCTCGGGCTGATCGTCGTCGATTATCTGCAGCTGATGCGGCCCTCGGCGTCGTCTCGAGGGAGCGAGAACCGGGTGCAGGAAATCTCGGAGATCACCCGCGGCCTGAAGGCGATCGCCAAGGAACTCGACGTGCCGGTGGTGGCGCTGTCGCAATTGTCGCGCGCGGTCGAACAGCGCGAGGACAAGCGGCCGATGCTCTCCGATCTGCGCGAATCGGGTTCGATCGAGCAGGATGCCGACGTCGTGATGTTCATCTTCCGCGAAGAATATTACCTGTCGCGCGGCGAGCCGAGCCGCCGTGCCGAGGAAAGCGACGACAAGTTCAACGACCGCTACGACCGCTGGAAAGAGCGCTGCGAATCGACCTATGCGATGGCCGAAATCATCATCGCCAAGCAGCGCCACGGGCCAATCGGAACCGTCAAACTGCATTTCGAGGCGGAGACGACAAAGTTCGACAATCTGATCGGCGCCGAGCGTTTGCCCGGTGGGGAATACTGACGCATACGAACATAGCAGTGAACAATATGACCGATTTGTCTGAACCGTCCGCGGCTGTACCTATCGACCCTGCCGTTGTTTCACGCCTGATTCGCGAGGAGATTGATCGCAATAACAGTTACCTTCAGTTTGCCCAAACACAAATCGAAAAGGATCGGATTTTCTTTGGGTCTCTTTATAAGATTGCGGCTGCATTTCTCCTCCTCCTTGTGGCTGGGGCGGGTGTTCTCCAATATTCATCGATCGCGCAAATGCGCGCAGACATGGCGTCGTCGGTTAATGCAACAATTGTGGAGGCTAACACGAAGATTGCCCAGGAACTCTCGAATGTCCGCGCGGAAGTGGCCAAGCGAGTTGATAATGAATTTCGTGGTGAAAACATAACCTCGCTGGTAATTAAGGCGGCCAAGGAGCGCACCGCAAACGAGCTACAAAACATCATTCGCGCTGAGGTTTCCGGCCAGGTCGCAAAGGGATTGGAGGACCAAGCTCCAGAAATCCGCCAAATAATCGAGGGCCAAACGAAAGACGCAGTAATAGCACTGGAGCCAACTATTAGGTCGGCCGTCGATAAAGCTACGCAACAGCAGGTTCACGTAACGGTCGAGCCGATACGGGCTCAAATGGGTTCATACGATCTACTTATTCAACTGGGAAATCTGGCTACCCTAGCGCGCGGCGATGATCGTCCTGCCTTTGAATATTTATTGCAAGTCGTGGCTGGCAATAGACCCGAATCACAAAACGCGGATGTACGTAAGCTTGCCGAGTCTACTGCGACGGCGATTATATATGATAAGAAGGTGGGAGTTCAGCTTCAATTACAATTCAAAATACCGCAAGCGCCAGATGCAATGCGGCAATCCCTGAGGAGCAAGAACCCTATCGAACGTCAGGCAGCTTTAGACAATTATCCAGAAAACGACAAAACAATATTACCCATTTTGGTCGAGATGATAAAAACAGATAAGAGCATATCAGTGACGTACAAGTCGGTGCAGCGCTTCAATGCCTTGACGAAACAGGAGTTTGAATTTTGGCGCACGGATGATCTTCTGGCTTGGTGGAGAGATCATGAAGGTGAATTTAGATAAGATCAAAAAACGAAATTAAGGTAGCTCCGCAATCAGTAGCAGGATCCCGAGGTGTGGTTTGAACCCAGCGTGCGCGCCGGCACGGTTCTCGAGATTGACCTAGGAAGAGATCGAGAATATGGCTTTGCAGCAAGTCGCGCGCGTCGGGCTACCCGCCCGACTCCCGAGCAAATTTCGGCATCCGTCTGTGGGACGGTGCCGACTTCAGCTTGCCGGCGAGCGTGCTGGGGCATCGCTCGCCGCCCGCTTCG